>JAQCNN010000283.1 GCA_028275005.1 Salinirussus sp. | reverse complement strand
ACCGGCCCACGGAAGAAATGCAGCGGCCCCTCGTCACCGAACAGACCGCCGTCGTCCTCGACATCTTTGATCCAGACCACCTGGTCGTCGCCAGCCCGATTCTGGATCCGAAAGATGTCGTCGATAATGACCCGTGAGTCGACGCTGAGCCCGTCACCCGCTCCGCCGTCGGAGAGGTCGATCCCGAGGACGTCACCCTCTGTCGACGCGAACCGGCCGTTCTCCTCCCCCTCTGCCAGCCCGATCAGGCCGTTGCTGTCCGTGACGACGCTCACGTTGGCGTCCCGGTTGGCCCACACGTCAATCGAGGCTGTTGTTCCCATTGTGAGTGCGCTCCCTGCCGCGACCGAACCGATGGCTGCGAGATACTTTCGACGTTTCATCCTGATCTGAGCACTCCCTGTACTCGGCCCTTGATACAACACCCCTGGTTATTGTTATAGGGCGATCAGTCACCTGACTTGTGCGTGATTACGGCCCGAAAACGTCTCTTTGACACCAGTTAATGGCTCTTTGTGTCCCCGTTGTGATTGTTCCTCCGTGAGACGGGAGCGACCGACGACAGCGTTATTATACTATAGCTCTCACGAATGTTTGGGGGACAGACGGAACGATGAACGCATCACCCGACAGCCACAGCTACAGCGACCGAGGTGGGGGCACGACAGACGCCGGAACCCGGGAGGAGACGCTCGACCGGGAACGTCTGTTCGAACTACTGAGTAACCGACGGCGACGCTTCGCGTTACACTATCTGAAGCGTCACGCCGACGAGCAGGTCGAGATGGGTGACCTCTCGACACAGGTTGCGGCCTGGGAGCAGGGGGTCAGCCCGGAACAGGTGAGCTATGACGACCGCAAGACGGTCCACACGGCGCTGTATCAGCACCACGCGCCGAAGCTGGAGCGTGCCGGGGTCGTCACCTACGACGCCAGCAGGGGGGAGATTGCACTCACCGGCGCCGGCGAGAGTGTCGACCTATCGCTCGACCCTGTCACGGAGCGGGAGCGTTCCTGGGCAATGTGGTTCACCGTCCTGTCGGTTCTCGGCGGATTCGCCGCGTTGGGCGGGTGGCTGGGGGTCGACCCGCTCAGCGTCGTCCCCAGCGCGATGTGGGGGGTTGCTGTCCCGGCCGGCTTCTTCATGTTGTCGCTCGCGTTCGTCTACGACACGCGCGACACAGTGTGTCTCGACGTCGAGGGGCCGCCACCCGAGGTCGTCGCCGACCGTGACGCGGGTAACCCACAATGAGCCGACGCCGCCTCGGACTGCTGCTCGTTGCGGCCGCCGGGATGACCGTCGCTCTCAGCGCGGCCACAGCGGGTGGGAGTTACGTCGCCGCCGACCGCTCGGCGACCGTCGACCTCGCCCCCAGCGAGGCCGCCCACTTCGGGGTCGATACCCGGGTCGTCCGCGCTGACCCGGGCGGAGCCAACGGAAGCGGCCGACCGGCCACCCGCGTCGAGGTCACCCTCGAGAACCGCTTTGGCGCCGGGACCAGCCTCGACACGGTCGTCAGGGCTGGCAACCGACACGAGCGTGTCCGGCTCGGAGCGGGGGACACGGCTGTCGTGACCGTTCCCGGCGCCCGGTGTGGACAGCGCCTGCAGGTGCAGGCACAGACACCCGACAGCGGACTGTTCGTCGAGACGACACGAGCCGTCCCGTGCCCGGCGCAGGGGCCACCGGGGTGAAACTGGTCTCCGCCGGCGCTGTCCCGCTACTGTCTGGCGGTTCTGCACCCGAAAGTGGGGGGTTCCGGTGTGGTTCGTCCGCGGCGAACACCCGGGTGGTTCACTCGCTCTCTGTCCCGAACGCACGGTCGCCGGCGTCGCCCAGCCCGGGGACGATGTAGCCCTCCTCGTCGAGGCCGTCGTCGACGGCGACGGTCGCCACCTCGACGTCGGGAAAGGCCTGTTGGACACGCTCGACGCCGGCCGGGGCGCTGACCGCCGCGAGCGCGATGACCGTCTCGGGGTCACCGGCTGCCACGACCGTCTCCAGCGCGGCGACCATCGTGCTCCCGGTCCCGAGCATCGGGTCCGCGACGACGACCGTGTCGCCGTCGATGTCGGGCAGTTTGACGTACTCCACCTCGACGGGAAAGCTCCCGTCCTCGCGGCGCCGACTCTCGTCGCGACTCGCCGAGAGCACACCCTGTGTGGCCCGGGGCAGACTCCCGACCAGCCCCGCGACGAAGGGCGTGGCCGCACGGAGCACGCTCACGAACACGACGTCCTCGGAGCGCACGCGCGTCCCGGTCGTCTCGGTCAGCGGTGTGGTCACGTCGACGGTTTCGGCGGGCAGCCGGTCCGCGAGCGCAACCCCACAGGCCTGTCCGAGGTCGTTCAGCCGGCCCCGGAAGGCGGCGTTGTCGGTCTCGACGTTCCGCAGGTCGGTCAGGCAGTCCTGTGCCAGTGGGTTCCTGACGACGGTGAGGTCGTCCTCGTCCATACCGTCCGGTTGTCCGGGGCCCCGCTTATACCCACACGGTCTCCCGACGACACACCCCGGTCGGGTTTGCCCTTTTTGCCGGCTGTGGGGCTACCGCAGACCGGCGCTTCGCCGGCGGCTCAGGCCCGCAGGTACTGACGGGTCAGGAGCAGGCCGGCGAGGACGATCGTCCCCGCGAGCACCCAGAAGGCAACGGTGTAGCTGTAGAGCTGTGCGAGGACGCCCACGACCCCCGGGCCGGCGGCGTTGGTGGTCAGGAAGAGCCCGCGGGCGGCCCCGAGGTCACCGCCGACCGAGCCGTCGGGGGCGGCGTCCATCACGACGCTGTCGACGACCGGAAACTGGGTCTTGTAGCCGACGGCCATCACCACCGTCCCGGCCGCGACGGCGAACAGCGAGCCGATCAGGAGAACAGCGGCGAGCCCGACCACCGACAGCAGGAGCGCGCCGACACTCACCAGCAGACGGGGATACCGGTCGCTGACCGCGCCGCCGACGGGCTTTGTGACCATCCCGACGACGAACACCAGCGCGTAGACCCCGCTCGCCCGTGTCTCCGAGAAGCCGTTTGCCACGAGCAGCGTCGGAAAGAAGTTGATCAGCCCGCCGACCGCGAAGAAAAACAGCGCGTAGGCGGCCAGGCGCTCGCGCTGGTCGCGGGTGGCGACCACGCGGCGGAGGGTCTCGCCGACCGCCAGCCGCTCCCGACGGAGGACGTACGCCTCGCGGTTCCAGACCACGAACAGGACACCCATCAGCCCCAGACAGACGAGCACGGGGACGAACGCGGCTCGCCAGGTCGTCCCGATGACGAGGATGGCCAGCCCGGCGGCCAACAGTCCGCCGACGTCGGTCCCCGCGGAGTAGATACCGAGTGCCCGGCCCGGCCGGTCCGCAAACAGGTCAGAGAGGAGTGCCCGCGAGGGGCTCGCAAAGAGCCCCTTTCCCACCCCGACCAGCAGGACGCCGACGAGAAACAGCGCCGGGTGGACCGCGATACCTACGAAGGCAAACCCGCCGAGCAACACCAGAAACCCCGGCACCAGAAGGGTCGCCCGGGACAGCGAGTCGGAGTAGGTCCCACTGGGATACTGGGTGAGGGCGTAGACGAGGGTAAAGGCCGCAAGCGCCAGTCCGACAGCGGCCGAGGACAGCGACAGCGAGGCCTGGATGCGCGGCAGCAGCGGCGGGAGCAGAAAGCGGCCCCACTGGAGGGCGGCCCAGCCCAGCGAGACGACGAGAAGTATCCGCCACCGGTAGCCCGTGCCGGCGGCCACGGCGGTGTCGGTTGCAGGCTCGGGGTCGACAGCCGGCCCGTCGGCGGTGTCGGGCCCGGACGTCACAGCCGGTCGGCGACCGCGGGGGCGACACTCACCTCACTCACTGTGCGCTCGACGGTGTCGGTGGCGTAGACGGCGTCGACGCCCGCTCGCCGGAGTTTCGTGTAGGCGTCACGGGCGAACAGGGCGTGAACGCAGGCGACGGTCACGCTCGCCGCCTCGCCGGCCATCGCCGCGATAGCCTGGCTCATCGTCGACCCCGTCGCGACAATATCGTCGACGATGACGACGTCGTGGCCGTCGACGGTGGTCCCGGCGGGTTCGACGGTCACCTCCGACCCGGAGTGACGGGTCTTCTCGAAGTGGTCGACCGCCCCGCGGCCGTAGGCGTCCCGCACCGTCCTCGCGAGGTCGGCCGCGCCGGCGTCGGGGGCGAGAAAGACCGGCTCCGAGAGGCCGACGAGTGGCTCGGCGAGCAGACCGGCCACACCGACCGGCTCGGCCGGGGCCGGGAAGTAGTCACAGACCGCCGACTCGTGGGGTTCGACCAGAAGAACCCGGTCGGTTCCCGTGGAGACGGCCCGCGCGACCGCCCGGGCGGAGACGGGCTGTCCGGGCTCGAAGGCCTCGTCCTGGCGGGCGTAGCCCATGTACGGGATGACGGTCGTCACCCGGCTCGCGCCGGCCTCCCGGGCGGCGTCCTGGAGCTGGAGGAGCTCCACGTAGGCGGCGTCGGTCGCGGTGGTGGCGACGACGACAGCCTCCTCGCCTGCGAGCGTCGGCGGGTCGAGTTCGACGAGCTGTTCGCCGTCCGGGAACCGCTCGCTCGAGACGCCGGCGAGGTCGTGGCCTGTCCTGCCGGCGAGGGCGGCCGCCAGGGACTGCGAGCGCGAACCGCTGAGTATCATTGTCGGGGAGTCGCTACCCTGCCTAAACGGCCTTTCGGATCCGCCGGCCACCTCCGACGGTCGTCGCCCTTCTCAGTCGAGCAGCCCCATATCCTCGGCGACCAGGTCCTGGAGTTCCGCGGCCAGGCCCGGGTCGACCTGGGCACACGCCTCGCCGTCGTGACGGCTCTCGTTGTGCCCCTCGATGGTCTCCGCCAGCGCCGAGAGGGCGACTTCCGTCTCGGTCCCACACTCCGGGCAGACGACGGGAACCTGCGGGTCGTCGGTCATAGCCGGGCAGACGGCAGGCCCCCTCAAAACGGTGGGGAAACGCGACGGGCGCGCCGGCGGGCTTGACGCAACCGAGGCCGGCTACGGGACCGCAAGCCGCCGGACCTCCCGCACGCCGAGTGCCCGCGAGCGCCACCCGCTGTGCCCGTCAGCGGTCCGTTCGGGGTCGGCCCGGACCAGCAGCGTCCCCGTCGTCGTCACCGCGTAGACCGACCCGTCGCCGGCAACGTCGGCAACCGGCCCGTCGGCCGACAGCTCACACCGATCCCAGCCGTCCCGTCGGACGAACAGGTCACCCCCGGTGACAGCGTGGGCGTGACACCCGCTGACGGCGACTGCGGTGTGCTCGCCGTCGCGGAGCCGCCGGTCAGGCAGTTCGTACAGCCCGTCCGGGCAGGCGGCGTACGGGCCGGCGGCGGCGACATCTGTCGCCGCCCCCTCGCGGAGTCGGTCGAGGCCGCCGGCGGTGACCCGGTAGACCCCGTCACCCGCGGCCAGCAGGTCGCCGTCGGCTGCGCGGGGCTCGCTCACCGTCCCGACCGGGTCCCACCCCTCGCCCTGGAGGACGGCCACGTCGCCGTCGGGGCCGGCCGCGATCGGGTGGGTCCCGCGCCCCACGGCCGCCGCAGGGCCAAACTCCGTCCGGTCGAACCCCTCCTCGGCCTCACGGAGCACGTCCGTCGCGGTCCCGACCAGCAGGCGGCCGGCCCCGCCAGCGACGTCCCGGACGTCCCCGCCGTGGGCGAGCGTGAACCGGCCGACCCGGTCGCCGGCGACCGCGACGCGTGTCAGCCCCATCCCGCCGGCGACGTAGACGGTCGTCTCCGGCCGCTTCCCGTCGTACACCCGGTTTTGGTCTATGCTGTCATCTCCGGGCACTACAGCACCTCCTTGTAGGTCTCGAGGGTCTCCTCGATGTCCGCCTGGGTGTGGGCGGCACAGACGAACTGTGACTCGAACTGGTTGGCGGTGAGGAAGACCCCCCGTTCACGCATCGCGGGCCAGTGGAGCCGCTCCCAGCGTTCGGTGTCGGCCTGCGCCACGTCGGCACCGGTCTTCGGGCACGTGCCGTAGCGGGGACAGGACTCACGCTGGCGACAGCCCGACCCACACTGGTTACCCAGGTCCTCGGGGGCGTCGCGGGTGAATACGGTTTTGAACATCGAGTCCGTCCCGACGACGGTGTACTCGGGGGCCTGGTCGGCACAGATGTCGGTCAACCCCTCCCGTAACTCGG
Source organism: Salinirussus sp. (assembly GCA_028275005.1). Classification (GTDB taxonomy): domain Archaea; phylum Halobacteriota; class Halobacteria; order Halobacteriales; family Haloarculaceae; genus Salinirussus. The sequence goes on along the minus strand of JAQCNN010000283.1, from coordinate 1,282 downwards.
CGGCCAGGCCGTTGACGTGGTCGTAGACGTTCTCCTCGGCGGCGTAGCGGAGCGTCTCCAGGCCGGCAGCCATCGTCACCGGGTGCCCCGAGAAGGTGCCCGACTGGAACACCTCCCCGGCGGGGGTGAACTCCTCGATGACCTCCGTCCTCCCGCCGATAGCGCCGACCGGGAAGCCGCCGCCGACGATCTTCCCGAAGGTCGTGACGTCGGGTGTCACACCGAATTTCCCCTGTGCACACTGGAGCCCGCCGACCCGGAAGCCGGTGATCACCTCGTCGAAGACAAGAAGCGCGCCGTACTCGTCGGTGACCGCCCGGAGGGTCTCGAGATAGCCGTCGACAGGGTGGACGATGCCGTAGTTGCCCAGCACCGGCTCGGTCATCACCGCCGCGATCTCCTCGCCGTGTTCCTCGAAGACCGACAACACCGCCTCCTCGTCGTTGAACGGCACGGTGAGGGTATGCTCGGCAAAGGAGTCGGGGATGCCGGGGCTGGAGGGCTGGGTGTCGCCGCCGGCGCCCTCGACGAGGGTGGACTCCTGGGCGCCGTGGTAGCCACCCTGCATGACGACGACCTTGTTCCGGCCGGTGTAGCCGCGGGCGAGCCGGACCGCCGAGACGGTGGCCTCGGTCCCCGAGTTGACAAACCGTGTCATCTCCACGCTGGGGACGTGACGGGCGAGAAACTCCGCGAGCTCGACCTCCACCTCGGTCGGGGCGCCGTACATCGGCCCCTCGGCGGCGGCCTGCTGGACGGCCGCGGTGACCGGGTCGGGGAGGTCGTGGCCAAGCAGCAGTGGGCCATACCCCATCACGTAGTCGACGTACCGGTTCCCGTCGGCGTCGATGACGTGGCCGCCGTCGCCGCGTTCGACGAAGAACGGGTAGGGTTGGATCGCCCGGACCGAGGAGTTGACACCGCCGGGCATGGCGTCGAGCGCGCGCCCGTACAGCGAGCGGGACTGGTCGTCGTTCATACTGTGAGGGTTCGGCTCGGAGGGAAAGAAGCTGACGCGTCCCGGCCGGGACCGACCCCCTGTCGGGCCAACAGTTACCACCCGCGGGCGAGTAGTCGGGGTATGCCATGTGAGACGACGGTCCGGGTGACCTGGGGTGACACCGACGCCGGCGGGCTCATCTACTTCCCCCGCTTCTTTCACTTCGTGGTCGTCGGGCTGAACGACTACTTCGGGCCGGCCGAGGACCACCTCATGGAGACACTCCGTCGGGAGGGCCACGCGCTGCCGGCCGTCGACGCGGCGGCTTCCTTCGAGACACCG
>JAQCNN010000170.1 GCA_028275005.1 Salinirussus sp. | reverse complement strand
GCCGCCGTCCACGCCCTCTTCGGTGGTGAGATGGCCGAGATGGACCCCGAGGAACGGGCGGCCTTTGTCGAGGAGGTGAAAGCGGAGTTCGACGAGCGGATCGACATCCGCAAGCAGGCCGCCCGGATGCAGGTCGACGAACTCCTGCCTGCCGGGGACCTGCGCGAGCAACTGCTCCACCGGCTCGACGCCTTCGCTGACAAGCGCCGCACCGAGCGGGACCGCCACCACGGCACCGTCCTCTTCTGAGCGGGCGCCGGCTCCGTGTGGCCTCCCAGGCCGGTCACCGGCGGCCGACAACGGGTCACAGCGAGCCTTCCCGGCCCTCCAGCCACCGGTCGCCGGCGTGGTAGACCGTCGCGACCGTCAGCCCCCAGAGGGCGTGTGCAACGAGTGAGCCCGGGGGGAGGTTCGGCAGCGGGACCCCGACCTCGACCCCGACCAGTCGGAGCCAGACGGGCATCACGACCCCCGCAGCGAGCACCCACAGCCCGAGCCCGAACCCGACTCCGACCCCAGTCCGATAGAGGGGGTCGGTCGCGTACCGGCGGGGGATGGCCGAGAGGACCCCGACGTATCCGAGCGCGAACACGACGCTGTGAAAGAGATGGGTGACCCAGCCAACAGTGGGGTTCTGGACCCCGTACAGTGCCCCGATCACCGGGACCAGCCCGTCGACGGTGTTCAGCGCGACCCCCATCACGGCACCTGCGAGGAGGCCAGCAACGACAGTCACCCCGAGCCGGCCGCCGGCGACCGCCGGTGCCGTCACCTCTGTCGCCGACTCCGCCGTGCCGTCGGGGTCGGCACGCGGGAATTCGACCGCGACCGTCGAGCCGCCCTCGTCGACATCGACCCGGACCTGGCCGTCGGCGCTCTCGACCAGCAGGCGCGCGATGTTGAGCCCGAAGCCGGTCGTCGGGTCGTCGAACTCGGCGATCTCCCCCTCTGTGAGCAGTGCTCGCTGTCCTGCGGGCAGCCCTGGCCCGTCGTCGCGAACGGTCACGGTGGCGGTCCGGCGGGTCGACGTCACCGACACCTCGACCGTCGGCGGGTCGCCGGTGCTGTATCTGACCGCGTTGTCCAGAAGGTGGCGAAACACCTCCGAGAGCTGTGTGTGCCCCTGCACGACGACAGCTTCGTCGGCCCGCTCCACCCGGTAGTCGGCCGCCGGATGTGCCGACTGGACCGCCTCGAGCGCGCGGTCGACCGATTCCTGGAGGTCACACGTCCGCAGACTCGTGTCCGACCCCTCGCCCGTGTGCGAGAGATAGTTTATTTCCTCGATGAGGTCGACGATCCGCTCGCTCTGGTCGTGAATAACCTCGACGGAGTCGTCACTCGACCGCTCGCGCAGCAGCGTCGTGTGACTACTGATAGCGGTGGCGGCATTGATCACCTGGTCGCGAAGCAGCCGATTGAGGACGGTGATCCGGTTTGCCCGCTGTCGCAGCGTCTCCCGGCGACGACGGGCGCGTGCCGCGTACACGCCCGTGAGCGTCCCTCCGACCGCGCCTCCGATGAGGAAATTTGAGAAGTACGTCTCCGAGCGGAGTGCGTCGACGGTCATCGGCGCCGCGGGGTCCGAACCTAGCACCGTCAGCACGACCAGACTCCCCATCGCGGCGGTGCCACGCAGCGACCAGCGCACGACCGTCCGTACCGAGGCGGGGTCGTAGGCCCCGACAGTCAGGACAACGCCATACGCACTGAGCGACAGGCCGAGCACCAGCGGCACCAACCCGGAGAACAGGAACACCATCGGGTCGTCCATAGCGGCGAAGGCGATGGTAAACCGGGTGAGCAGGAAGCCGACCGCCGCGAGCACGAGCCCGCTGTAGGCGACACGGTTCGAACTCATCGCCGGTCCTCCGGCTCACCCGCCCGGTAGAGCGCCTCCCGCGCCTGCACACCTGCCGTCGGCGCCGACACCAGCCACACCTGTCGCGATCCGACCCTCACCAATAAAAATGTGTGTCAGTCTGGTAGCCGGTCTACCCAGCCGGAGTGCTCCGGCTTCTGTGACCCGTTCGCGTCCACCTGCCGGTGGTCTCACCCGTCTTCCGGCGGCTCGTCACCGCGACCCATGGCCCACTGTCGGCGACCACACACCGCCCCAGCCCTCGCCGGCGTCGACGGGCCCTGGCCCACTACGGCAAGCCACCCCGCAGCCGCTCGAAGTCCTCCGACGCGTGGCCACAGAAGACCTCGGCGTCGGTCCGTCGCTGGAGGTCTCTCACCCGCCGCAGACTCTCGCGCCAGTGCTGGCTACTCCAGAGCAGTCCGCCGCCCA
>JAQCNN010000268.1 GCA_028275005.1 Salinirussus sp. | reverse complement strand
GCCTCCTCGACGGCGACCTGTGTGTCCTCCTGGGTCGCGCCGTCGACCTTCGGGACCCTGACCTGGAGCGTACCGTTGTCGGCGAGCGTCGCCGTGGCGGCTCCAGGGTCGATGGCGGCCTCCGCCGGCAGTTCGGCGTGGCCGTCGAGTGCGAGCCCCCGGCCGGGAAAGCGCATCTCGAAGCCCTCGTTGAACTCCCGAAAGCGGTCGACCCGGACCCGAATCTCACTGTCCTCGAACCGAACCTGGACGTCACTCGCCGCCACGCCCGGGGCGTCGAAGACCGCGAGATAGGCGTCGTCGCTCTCGAGGAGGTCGACCGGGAGCGACCGGCTCTCCTGGGCGCGTCCGACCGCCCGTCCGACCGTCTCGACGACAGTGTTCCCGATTGTTTCGCCGAGTTCCCGTATCATAGCTCGACCGCTTCTAGCGACTCCGTCCCCTGGCAGTACGGGCAGACGAAGTCGGCCACGCCAACGTCGTCGGGCATGTCGTAGGTGTAATGTAGTTCGAACATGTCCATCTCGCAACCGTCGTCGTTGCACACGACTTCGAGGGTGGCAGGCATATTGGGTCGTAGGACTGGCGCACGTATCAAAGTCGCGGCTCCGGGGCCCTCGTGCGGCGGGGCTGTCGAGCAGACACGCTCTTTTGCGTCGAGGCGGTAACACCGGCAATGACTGACCCAGCCGATATCGACGCCACCATCGTCGACGGTTACGTCGACGAGCCGGCTCACTTCGGCGTTCCGCCGTACATCTCCACGTATCCCCGGTACGCCGCCGGTGCGCTCGTCGACGCTGGCCTCGACCCCGGGGCCGTCACCTACCACACTATCGACGAACTCCGCGACCACCCCCGCCGGTGGCGCGACGTCGAGGAGGCGGACCTGCTGGTCTACGTCGGCGGCATGACCGTCCCCGGCAAGTACGTCGGCGGCACGCCGGCCGAACCCGACGAGGTCCGCAAGGTCGCCTGGACGGCGGACGGTGTCTCGGTGATGGGCGGCCCCGTCCGCTTTGGCGTTGGCGAGCAAAACGAGGGGGCGACCGAGACCGAGCGCGACGACCTCGACTTCGACTTTCTCGCGATGGCCGACATCGAGGCTGCGGTCTACGACCTCGTCGAGAGCGGGCTGGAGGGGTTCAACGACCGCTACCGCGAGGTCGCGGAGGTCACCCGGTGGGCACAGGCCGGCGCGTACGTCATCGAGCAACACCCAAACCACCCGGACTACCTGATCTGCGAACTGGAGACCTCGCGGGGGTGTCCCTACCGGTGTTCGTTCTGCACGGAGCCCCTCTACGGCGACCCGGACTTTCGCCCGCCCGGGAGTGTCGTCGGCGAGGTCGACGCCCTCAGCGAGCGAGGGGCACAGCACTTCCGGCTGGGCCGGCAGGCGGACATCCTCGCCTACGGCGGGGACGGGAAGGCCCCGAATCCCGACGCCCTCCGCGAGCTGTACGGCGGGATCCGCGAGGTCGCGCCCGACCTGAAGACGCTGCACCTGGACAATATGAACCCCATCACGGTCGTCGAGTGGCCCGAGAAGGCCCGCGAGGGGATCCGGGTCATCGCCGAGCACAACACGCCCGGCGACACCGCGGCCTTCGGGCTGGAGTCTGCGGACCCGGTCGTCCAGGAGCAAAACCAGCTCAACGTCACCGCCGACGAGTGCTTCGAGGCCGTCCGAATCGTCAACGAGGTCGCCGGGTGGCGGCCGGGCGGCCCGGGGGACCCGCGCAGTGACGACCGTACCAGCGACCGACAGCCCCGCCTACCGAAGCTGTTGCCCGGGATCAACCTGGTCCACGGTCTTCAGGGCGAGCGCGCGGAGACCTTCGAGCACAACAAGCAGTTCCTCCGGCGAGTGTACGACGCCGGGCTGATGCTCCGGCGGATCAACATCCGCCAGGTGATGGCCTTCGAAGGGACCGACATGGCCGAGACCGGCGCGGAGATCGCCCACGACCACAAGGAACAGTTCAAGCGGTACAAACAGGAGGTCCGCGAGGAGATAGACAACCCCATGCTCCAGCGAGTCGTCCCGGCGGGAACGGTCCTGCCTGACGTCCACCTCGAGTACCACCAGGACGGCAGGACGTTCGGCCGACAGCTCGGTACGTACGCCCTCCTGGTGGCTATCCCGGGCGAGCGGGAACTCGGGCGGACGGTCGACGTTGCGGTCACCGACCACGGCTACCGCTCCGTGTCCGGTGTGCCGTACCCGCTCGACGTCAACGCGGCCTCGATGGACGAGCTGGCTGCCATCCCGGGGATCGGCCGGCAGACCGCCGGCAACATCGTCGTCGACCGGCCGTACGGCTCGGTCCGCGAGGTCGGCGTCGAGTCCATCGGCCCCTTCGCGACCGCCGGGTCCCCGGAGGGCGCCGACTGACGCCGGTCACTGCACTCGGCGTGGTTGGCTGTCGGGTACGGTGCCCGCAAACAGAAGCTACTTGCCCGTTCTCGCAGAATTCGGACCCAATGAGTGAGACCGAGGTGAGCGTCGTCCTCCCCGCCTACAACGAGGAGGGGACAATCGAGGAGACCGTCGAGGTCACCCTCCGGACGCTCGCCTCGTTTCTGCCGGCAGGGAGCTACGAGGTGGTCGTCGCCGAGGACGGCTGCGAGGACCGGACGCCGGCGGTCGCCGGCCGTCTCGCCCGCGAGCACGAACCCGTCAGACACGTCCACAGCGACGAGCGACAGGGTCGGGGTGGCGCGCTGGAACACGCCTTCCGGGAGAGCCGCGGGGGGACGCTTGCTTACTTTGACACCGACCTGGCGACAGACATGACACATCTCGAGGAGTTAGTCGAGAGCGTCCGCTCCGAGGGGTACGACCTCGCGACGGGGTCGCGGTGGCTGCCCGACAGCGAGGCCGACCGGCCGGCAAAACGGGGTGTCCCGAGCCTGGGGTACAACGGGCTAGTGCGGCTCATGCTCCGGTCGCGGTTGCAGGACCACCAGTGTGGGTTCAAGGCCTTCGACCGTGAGGCGCTGTTCGCACTGCTTGGGGACGTCGAGGACGACCACTGGTTCTGGGACACCGAGGTGCTGGTCCGGGCCCAGCGGGCCGGCTACCGGGTGAAGGAGTTTCCCGTCGGCTGGGAGCCACGGACCGACTCGAAGGTGAATATCGTCCGGGACGTCCTCGGGATGGGGAGTCAGGTCCTCCGGACCTGGTGGCAACTCAGCGTCAGCCCACGGCTCACTCCGCGGGTGAGTCTGGCCGGCGGGGCGTTGCTCGTCGTGTTGGCGCTCGCGCTGATGACAGTGTATCTCGACCCCTCCGCAGTCGTCGACCGACTTGGGAGTGCCGACCTCGCGCTGGTTGCGGCGAGCGGGGTCGTCTACCTGCTCTCGTGGCCGCTCCGGGGGCTCCGGTACCGGGACATCCTCGCAGCGATTGGCTACCGCGAGCGGTGGACGTTCCTGACCGGCGCGGTGTTTATGAGTCAGACCGGCAACCTCGTCTTTCCGGCGCGGGCCGGCGACGGCGTCCGTGCGTACGTGGTGAAGGCCCGCCGGGGGATCCCGTACCCGTCGGGGTTCGCGTCACTCGCCGTCGAGCGGGTGTTCGACCTGCTGACCATCGCCGTCCTGGCGGGTACGGTGCTCGGCGGGGTCGTCGTGACCGGCAACGCCGGCACCCTCCTGGCGGCGCTGGCCGAGGGGGTTGGTGGGGACACCGCAGCGGCCGGGCAGACCGCACTCGTCGTTGCCGCGGCCGTCGGGACCGTCGCGGTGTCCGTCACCCTGCTCATCCTCGTCAGCGCGCGCTCGGAGCGTAACTACGCCCGACAGCTCGTCACCCGTCTCAGCTCCGACACCTACGCCGACTACGTGGCCGGCGTCCTCGAGCAGTTTGCCGGGGACGTACAGACGGTTGCCCGTGACCGCGGGACCTTTGCCCGCGTGAGCGCGACCAGTCTGCTGGTGTGGTCGCTCGACGTCGCGGTCGCAGTCGTCGTGATGCTGGCCTTCGACGTGGCGCTCGCACCAGGTCTGCTCGTGGCAGTCACCTTCCTCGCGGTCAGCGTCGGGAACCTCGCGAAGGTCCTCCCGCTCTCGCCCGGTGGCGTCGGGCTCTACGAGGGGGCTTTCACCCTGCTCGTGGCCGCGCTGACGCCGGTCGGGGCGGTTACCGCACTGTCGGTGGCCGTCGTCGACCACGCTGTCAAGAAC
>JAQCNN010000267.1 GCA_028275005.1 Salinirussus sp. | reverse complement strand
GCCTCGGCCTGGTCGTGGGTGACATAGAGTGTCGTGATGCCAAGCTCCTGCTGGAGCGAGCGCACCACCACCCGGAGTCGCTCCCGGAGACGGGCGTCGAGCGCCGACAGCGGCTCGTCGAGCAGGAGGACGTCGGGGCCCGGCGCGAGTGCTCGGGCCAGGGCAACCCGCTGCTGTTGGCCCCCGGACAGCTCCTCGGGGTCGCGACCGCCCACCGCTGGCATGTCCACGAGTTCGAGCAACTCGTCGACACGCCGGTCGGTCGACACGCCGCCGGGCGGGTCCCGGAACCGGAGCCCGTAGGCGACGTTCTCCCGGACAGTCATATGCGGGAACAGCGCGTAGTTCTGGAAGACGATACCTATGTTGCGCCGCTCGGGGGGGTGGCCAGCCACGTCCTCGCCGCCGATCTCGACGGCTCCGGTGTCGGGCGTCTCGAAGCCGGCGACCGTCCGGAGTGTCGTTGTCTTCCCACAGCCCGAGGGGCCGACCAGCGTGAAGAACTCCCCGTCGCCGACCGACAGCGAGACGTCCGCCAGTGCCGGGACACCGCCGAAGGCTACCGAGACGTCCTTCAGGGTGACCCCGGTCACGGCTCCCACCGTCCACCCAGGCGGTCGATCGCGACGAAACTCAGGCCGGTGACCGCGAGCAGGACCGTCCCCATCGCGGTCGCCGGCCCCAGGTTGGGGCCGAGCGAGCGGTTCCCGACGTAGCGTTCGAGCGCGACCGGCATGGTGTAGCTGTCGGTCCCCTCGGCGAGTAAGACCGTCGAATCGAACTCGCCGACGCTGATCGCGAAGGCAAAGGCCGCCCCCGCGAGGACGGCGGCCGCGACCAGCCGGAGCTCGACGTCGAGCAGCGCCCGAAGCCGGCTCGCCCCCAGCGAGCGGGCGGCGTCGTGGTACCGCGAGTCGAGCCCGCCAAGCGCGGGCGCGACGTTGCGCGTCACGAACGGGTAGGCCGCGGCGGCGTGGGCACAGACGACCGCCACCGGGCCGGCCGCGGTCAGCCGGTAGCCAAACAGCACCGTCCCGAAGACGACCGTCTGGAGCAGTCCCAGACCGACGACGATCCCACTGACCGCGAGCGGTGCGCTCAACACTGCCTCGGCCAGCCGCGACCCCCGTCCCCCGCGGGTCGCCACGACGGCGACGACGACCCCCATCGGGACCGCGAGCAGGAGCGTCCCGGCGCCGTAGACCAGCGAGTTGAGGACCGCCGGCAGCGGTCTGGCCGTCCCGGCGGCCGTCGAGGCCTGCTGGGCCAGCAGGAACTCGTAGTAGGCGGTGGTGAGTGAGCCGTCGGGTGCGGTGACACTCTCCAGGAGCAGGCTGACCAGCGGCCCGAGAAAGACGACGGCGGCGACGACACCGTAGCCGGCCAGCGCGAGCCGAACGGGGCTCCGGAGGGTCGCCCACCCGGTCGTGAGCGGTCTTCGCGGCAGTGGCCGGCCGCCACCGGTCGTCGCGCGCTGGCGCCCCTCGTACCGGAGGTAGAGATACATCAACACCAGCGAGACGAGTGTCTCGAGGGTTGCGAGTGTGGCCGCCTCGCTCAGGTCCAGTGCCTGCACGCGGGCGTAGACCCACACCTCCACGGTCGCCAGTTCGAGCCCGCCAAGGGCCAACACGATCGGAAAGGACAGAAACGTGAACACGAACGTCAGCAGCGCGGCCGTCAGCAGTGCGGGACGGATGACCGGAACGACGACGTCGAGAAACGCCCGCAGCGGTGACGCACCCATCGCGCGGGCGCTCTCGACCTGCCGGCGGTCGACCGACTCCCAGGCGGTCGCGACCAGCCGTATCACCAGCGGGGCGTTGTAGAAGGCGTGTGCGATGACGATCGCCTCGAGACTAAAGACCACCTCGACCGGGCCGAGGCCGACGGCCCCGAGCAGGCCGTTGAGCGCGCCCGTCCGGCCGAACATGGCCAGGAAGCCGACCGCGACCAGGATCGACGGGAGCACGAACGGGACGATGGTCAGCGAGCGCACCGTCTCGCGGCCGCGAAAGTCGTAGCGGGCGAGTATGTACGCGCCAGGGAGCCCGAGGGCGACGCTTGCCAGCATCGAGAGCGCCGCCTGGTAGGCGGTAAAGCCAAAGAGCCCGCCTCCGACCGACGGGGCGCCGGCGTCGACCCACGCCAAGACGCCGGCGGGAACGCCGGCCGGGTCGACAAAGAGGTGGTGAGCGACGCCGGTGTAGAACGGGTCCCCGAGCACCGACAGCAGCGGGTCGAGCGTGAGGCGGCCGGCGTCGACCACCGCCTCGCTGAAGACGGTCGCGACGGGGTAGTAGAAGACAACCGCGATGACCAGGAGCGTCCCCGCGACCGCCACGGGCAGTGCCGCCCGTTCGGCCCACCTGCTGGGTGTCATCCGCGCTCAGCTTCCGACGACTCGGCGGGCCCACGCCTCCGTCCACTCGTCGACGTTCCCCTGCAGCTGGTCGTAGGTGAACGTGACCGCCTCCGGCGGCTCCTGTGCCAGCTCCGAGAACGTCTCGTCGAGCTGTGCGTCGGTAACTGCCGGGAACTGGACGTTTCGCTCGGCGACCTGCCCCTGGTGGTCGGGCTGGAGGACGAAGTCCATGAATAGCCGCGCCAGCGCGGGCCGGTCGGTGTCGGCAAACCGGGCCATCGTCTCCGGGTTGGCGTACCCCTGGTCCTCGATGAACCCGACCTGGTGGCGGGTCAGGTCCGCGTCGGCGCCGTAGAACACCTGGTCGGTCGAGTAGGAGACCACCATCGGGGCCTCCTCGTTCGTGTAGGCGTTGTAGGCCGGCTGCCAGTCGTCGAGGATGGTGACCCCGTTGTCGACCAGCGACTCCCAGTAGTCGAGGTAGCCGTCTTCCCCCTTCGCGTCGATCGTCCACAGCAGAAACGCCTGCCCCGGGTCCGATTGTTGTGCGTTCTGGGTGATGAGCGCATCCTCGTAGGTGGGGTCGAGCAGGTCGTCGAAGGTCTCGGGCGCCTCGATTGCGCTCTCGTCGTAGACCAGGCTGATGTAGCCCGTGTCGTACGGCACGGCTCGCCCCTCCGGGTCGATCTCGAGGTCGGACTTGACCGCGTCGGCCCGGTCGAGGACGTCCCGACTCCGCATGAACAGCGGCTCCTCGAGCTGTCCGTCCGCGCGGACGAGTTCGTCCGTGTTGACCCCGACGTACAGGTCCGCGTCGACCGACGCGTCCGACTGCTTGCGCTGGATATACTGGTTGACGCCGTTCGACGGCGTGGTGAACTCGACGGTGACACCCGGGTACTCCTCCTCGAACGCCGACTTCAGGTAGGTGCCGGCGGCCCCCTCGCCGGTGAACGACTCGTAGGTCGCCACACGGAGCGTGCCACTCGGTGTCCCGTCGATCGTCTCGCGCGATACACGCGTGGTCCCGTCGCCGGCCGGTGTCGCCGCACAGCCCGCGAGCGCGGCGAGCGACCCCGCACCGGCCGCCCGCAGGAAGGTCCGTCGTCTCATTACTGAGTGGTTACACGGAGTGGTTATAAGCGACCCGCAACGGGGACGCCGACGCGCCTCGCACAGTTGTTCTGTCCGACCCCCTCCTTGATAGTAAATAACAGGCATAATTTTTTGTGAGAGAGCCGCACATAGAGGCGCATGGAGTACTACGATGGTCAACCGCTCTCGCACACGGGAGATATGCCGGCGATGGCAGCACACCGCTACGGGGAGAAGACGGCGATCCGCTTCCGTGGCGAGGAGACGAGCTTTACCGACCTCGACGCCGCCGCCGACCGGGTGGCAAACCTGCTCGTCGAGACGGGTGTCGAACCCGGCGAGCGGGTCGGGCTGTTCATCCCGACGACCGACTGGTTCCCGAAGGTGTACTTCGGGGCGATGCGAGCGGGGGCGATCCCGGTCCCGCTGAACCTCCGGATGGACCCCGAGACGCTCGGGTTCGTCGTCGACGACGCGAACATCGACGTCCTCTTTGGCTCGGTCTGGCTGGCCGACGAGGCCGAGGAGCTTGCGGCAGCAACCGGCATCGGAACGACGTACATCCCCGGCGGCTCGGGCGAGGGGGTCGTCGACTACGTCGAGGCAATCGAGGGGGTCGACGAGGGGTTCGACCGCGAGGCCACGGGCGTCGACCGGGCGTTCGACGACGTCGCCGTCCAGCCCTACACCAGCGGCACGACCGGCCGACCGAAGGGCGTCGAGTTGACCCACGAGAACCTCCTGTCGACCATCGAGGCGCTGGACAAGGGGGGGCTGTCGGTCGACCCCGAGGACACCTTCCTGGTCGTCCTCCCACTGTTCCACATCTACGGGCTCAACGGGATGATGGGGACCTGTCTCTACAGCGGCGCCGAGATGGTCTTTCACGCCGAGCCCGACGCCGCGGCGATGCTCGAGGACTTTGGCGAGCAGGAGGTCACCTTCTTTGCGGGTGTTCCGGCGCTGTTCACGGAGATGTTCCGGGAGTACCGCGAGAACGAGGACGACTACGACGTCTCCTCGCTCGAGTACGCCTTCTGTGGGGCCGCGCCGCTTGCGGACTCCACGAGGCGGGCGATCATGGAGGCCTGGGACGTGCCGATGACCGAGGGCTGGGGGATGACCGAGACGGCCCCCGCGGGCACCATCGAGCCCGGCCACGGCGTGGCAAAGGCGGCGGGCTCGGTCGGCCCGACACTCGACTGTGTGGAACTGAAGCTGGTCGACCCTGCCACCGGCGAGACGAGGGTGACGACCGACCAGCTCGAACCGGTCCCCGACGAGGGGATCGACTTCGACGACGAGGACGCCGTCACGGGTGAAATCGCCATCCGTGGCCCGAACGTCTTCGAGGGCTACTACAACCGGCCGGAGAAGAACCGGGCGGTCTTCGACGACGAGGGCTACTTCCACACGAGGGATATCGCCCGGGTCGACGAGGACGGCTACTTCTGGGTCGTCGACCGCGCCGACGACATGATCATCGCCGGCGGGGAGAACATCTACCCTGCCGAGGTCGAGGACGCCCTCTACGAACACCCTGCGGTAGCCGAGGCGGCGGTCGTCGCCGCCCCACACGAGGTCAAAGGCGAGGCCCCGGTGGCCTACGCCGTTCTTGAGAAGGGCGCGGAGGTCTCCGAACGCGAACTCCGGGAGTTCAGCCTCGACCACGTCGCCACCTACGCCCACCCCCGGCGGATCTTCTTCGTCGACGAACTCCCCCGGAGTGCGACCCAGAAGGTCCAGCGCTACAAGCTCGAAAACGACATCGGGGAGCGACTGGAGGGTGCCCTAGAGCCCACTGAGGAGCAGCTGTGATAGCCTGTGCCCGACAGGCGGGGCAACCGTGAGGGGGTATCTCACCCACACAGTGGGCCCCGTCGGGACGCACTCCCGGAGCACCCTCGCCGTGGGCCGGCACGGGACCACGACCCCGGCCACGAGGTGCTGACGGCCGTGGAGATCCGTGTCGACACGGCTCCGGACGAGGAGACAGCCCGGGTCATCGCCACGGCGGTGGCCGAACACCTCGGCCGGCCGGTCGAGGTCGTCCCCAGAGAGGGCGGCCGGGTCGCGGCCGACGACGGCGACTGGGACGATGCCGGCGCGGTCGTCACCGACCGCGAGGACCGTCTCCGGGAGGAGGTCGCGGCGATCCTCGAGGGCGGCCCGGAGCGCGGCCACCAGAAGGTCACGGACCTGGGGAAACTGTTCGTCCGCGACCGGCTCGACCTGATCTTCGACGAGATCGCCTACGAGGACGGCACCTTCGCCCGCCACGACGGGGAGGACCTGGCCGCCGACGGGCTGCTCACGGGTGTCGGTTACATCGACGGCCGCCGGGTGTTCTTCTCGGCGAACGACTACACGGTAAAGGCTGGCTCGCTGGGCCAGATGGGTGTCGAGAAGGAGATCCGGCTGGCCGAACGTGCGGCGGAGGCCGGCGCCCCGATCCTCCGGCTGATCGACTCCACCGGCGCCCGGCTCGATGCCGACGAGCGCGGGGAAGGCTCCACCCACATGGGCCGCTACCGCGGCGGGCGGATGTTTTTCAACCAGTGTATCCACTCCGGCCAGGTCCCCCAGATCGGCGTGCTCTACGGCCCGGACATCGCGGGCTCCGCGTACACCCCGGTCTTCTGTGATTTCCTGGTGATGGTCGAGGATATCTCCGGGATGGCCATCGCCTCCCCTCGCATCGTCAACGCGATGATCGGCGAGGACGTCGACATGCAGGAGCTCGGGGGCCCGGAGGTCCACGCAACAGAGAGCGGCAGTGCCGACCTGGTCGTCCCCGACGAGGACGCCGCGGCCGAGGCGGTGCGGGACCTGCTCTCCTACCTCCCACAGAACCACGCCGCCGACCTGCCCGCGAGCGAGCCCGCCCCGCCGCAGGCCAACCCGAAGGGGCTGGACGCGGTCATCCCCGACGAGCCGAACGCGGCCTACGATGTCCACGACGTCCTCGCCCGCCTCGCCGACCGGGGCTCGTTTTTCGAGCTCAAACCCCGCTTTGGCCCGGAGGTGGTCACCGGCTTCGCACACATGGGCGGCCGACCGGTGGGTCTGGTGGCAAACCAGCCAACAGAGCGAAGCGGCGCCATCTTCCCCGACGCCGCGGAGAAGGCCGCGGAGTTCGTCTGGGTCTGTGATGCCTACGGGGTTCCGCTGGTCTATCTCTGTGACACGCCGGGGTTCATGGTCGGCTCGAAGGTCGAACGCGAGGGGGTGCTCCAGCGCGGCCGGAAGTTCATCTACGCCACCTCGAACGCCCAGGTGCCGAAGTTCTGTGTCATCACCCGGAAGGCCTACGGGGCGGGGATCTACGCGATGTGTGGCCCGGCCTTCGGCGCCGACGCCACGCTCGCGCTCCCCTCCGCGGAGATCTCGGTGATGGGGCCGGACGCCGCCGTCCACGCCCTCTTCGGTGGTGAGATGGCCGAGATGGACCCCGAGGAACGGGCGGCCTTTGTCGAGGAGGTGAAAGCGGAGTTCGACGAGCGGATCGACATCCGCAAGCAGGCCGCCCGGATGCAGGTCGACGAACTCCTGCC
>JAQCNN010000263.1 GCA_028275005.1 Salinirussus sp. | reverse complement strand
TCGATGTTGGAGTCCTCATTTGTGAGCATCACAGAGAAGTAAAACGCCGACCCCCCGGTGACCGAGGTGCCGTACACGTCAAAGAAGTCCGGTGCCGAGAGCAGTGTGATGTCGTCCATCCCGATCTCGCCCTGCTCGCTCTGGAGGGCGGGCCGGATGGCCGAGTAACTGCCCAGCACCTTCTCCTCCGCGTTGAGGGTGTCGATCTCGCCGTTGATCATGTCGATGAGCGGGCGGTACCGGCCACGAACGTCTGACGGTGTCCCCGGCGTCAGGTAGATAACAATATCCTCGACATCTCCACCCTGGCTAGTCGACCCGCCGCCGGAGTCGCCGCCACCCGTACACCCCGCGGTCAGGGCAACGACACCCGAAGCGGCACCGGCGACGAACCGGCGTCGACCGAGCCGCGTCCCGTTCTCTCCTGAGCCCCCAGAATGCACCGTGTCAGTTGTGTCTGACATCACCTGTCCCCAGCGCAACCGACCGCATAACCCTGTGCTGGTGAGAGTCCGGAGCCAACTAACTCGGAATACGGTAGTAGGGAATAGCCCCCCAACCTCGGCCAGCCGTACGGACGAGTACATACTCGCTCACAGAGGTAAGGGAAACACCCGTTACCGTCTGTACGGGATAGAGAGTACCGACTGAACGCTTAATCGGTTGTTCCAGAGTAGTCGTACCTGAGAGATGGACGACCCAAGCGACAGAACAGACCGGTTCGAACTGATCGCCGCCTGCGATGGGGGTGCGCTGACCGATGCCGCAAACGAGGTGTTGGCAACGGAACCGTCGGTATCGGTCCGTCAGGAGCCCCGTCCGCAACTGTTGATGCAGCGGGTCCGTGACCCGGTGGAGAACCGCCCGTTTAATCTCGGAGAGGTGGTCGTTACGCCGGCCGAGGTCGAACTCGACGGCGCCGACGGCTTCGCGATGCGGCCGGGAAAGGCCGAGCGCCAGGCACTGTCTGGCGCCATCGTCGATGCCGCCGTCGCCGGCGGTCATCCGGCTGCTGAGGCGATCGCCTCTCGGCTCGAAGAGACCCGCCGCCGGTCCGAACACGAGCGCGAGCGCGAACGGGCCCGGAGTAGGCACACGACTGTCGCGTTCGACATCGCGGAGGACGACCTGTGAGGACGCTCGGGCTCGACCCGGTCCACGATGTGCGGTCGGCATTTCGCGGGCTGTGTGCGGCAATGAGCCGGCCCGGGACTGTCGAGGGCGTTCCGGCGCCGGCCGATCATGCGGTCCTCGCGACGCTGGTCGATCATGAGGTCACCGTCGTGACCCCCGATGAGGAGGTGCGCGGGGCACTCGACCGGGAAGGGCGACTGAACGAGGCCGCGCCGGACACGGCGGATATCGTTCACACACGCGGCGTCCCAGCGTGGGACGTCAGAGACGCAAAGCAGGGCTCGCTTACCGAGCCGAGCAACGGGGCGACTGTCGTCTACCGTGTCGACAGTGTCCGAGAGGGGACGACCCTTCGTCTACACGGGCCAGGGGTTCCTGGCACGCGCACTGCGGCAGTGACACTACCACCGCCGGAACTACAGGCACTCGCCGCAGCACAGCCGTATCCACGCGGTGTCGACGCGGTCTTTGCCGACCAGGAGCGGGTGCTCGCCGTGCCGCGGTCAGCCGGTCTGGAGGTGGCCTGATGGGGTATGTCGCCGCCGTCGCCGGCGAGGAACTCATCCAGCGGGCAGCCGACCTGTTCGACGCACAACGGGTCGTCGAGGACCAGGAGCCAGTCACCCTTGACCAGCTGGACGGGCAGCTGTCCCGCCTCACCGCACAGGCGATGAGCGAGGGCGGCGTGTACGCCCCGCAACTCGGCGCACTCGCCGTCAAACAGGCACAGGGCGACACCGTCGAGGCCGCCTTCCTCCTGCGAGCGTACCGGTCAACGCTCGAACGGTGGGACG
>JAQCNN010000259.1 GCA_028275005.1 Salinirussus sp. | reverse complement strand
CTCGGTGCCCTCGCACTCGTCGGCGCCGCGGGCGTCCGGGTTCCGGAGGCCTGGCGGTACGTCCCGCTGCTCGCGAGTGTGGTCGCCTTTGGCCTCCCACACGGCGCTATCGACTACGTCGCGCTGCCGCGGGCGGTCGCCGGCGAGGTGACACTCCGGCTGGTCGCCGCCGTCTCACTGCTGTACGTGGTCGTTGGAGCCGCCTACACGCTGTTGTGGTTTCTCGCCCCCGTTCCCGCGGCTGCCCTCTTTATCCTCGTGACGTGGTTTCACTGGGGTCAGGGGGAGTTGTACCCTATCGTCGGGCTGCTCGGGGCCGACCACCTCGACCGTCCGGGGCGGGTGGCGACGATGGTCGTCCGGGGCGGTCTGCCGATGCTCGTCCCGCTGCTTGGCTTTCCGGGCGTCTATCGTGAGGTGGTCGGCTCCTTTGTCACCCCCTTTGGCGGGACCGCCGCCGACCTGAGCTGGCTGTTCACCGGGGGGACGCGGCTGGCACTCGGCGCCGGGTTCGGCCTCCTCACCGTCGCCGTGCTTGCCCGCGGGTACGTGCTCGCCGAGGACCCCCTCGGTGGCGGCCGGTCGTGGCTGGTCGACGCCGGCGAGACGACACTCCTCTGGGTGTACTTCCTGACCGTCCCGCCCGTGTTCGCCATCGGGGTCTACTTCTGTCTGTGGCATGCGGTCCGTCATATCGCCCGCGCCGTCGGGGTCGACCGGCGGGCCGCCGACAGCCTCCGGGCCGGGAACGTGCTACGGGCGCTCGCCCGCTTCCTGAAGGAGGCACTGCCCCTGACCGCACTCGCACTCGTGTTCCTGGCGGTGCTGTGGCTCGTGGTGCCCGTCGAACCGACACTGGAGGAGGCAACGGGGTTGTATCTCGTCTTTATCGCGATCCTCACCCTCCCCCACGTGCTGGTCGTGGTCTGGATGGACCGCGTCCAGGGGGTCTGGTCGGCCACACACGGCTGACCCGGGTGGGCGTACTCCCGGGGACCGAAAACGGTTAACCGCCGCCCGCACATGTGTCGGTAATGAGTAACGACGTCAAGCCGACCCGCAAGAACCTCATGGCCATCGAGGACCGTATCGAACTCTCCGAGCGGGGCCACAACACGCTCGAGAAGAAGCGTGACGGGCTCATCATGGAGTTCATGGACATCCTCGACCAGGCCCAGGACGTTCGGTCGGACCTCGAGACGACCTACGAGGACGCCCAGCATACGATCGACATGGCACGGGCGATGGACGGCGACGTCGCGGTCCGGGGGGCGGCGGCCGCGCTGAAGGAACACCCGGAACTGACCACCCAGTCGAAGAACATCATGGGTGTGGTCGTCCCGGAGATCGAGTCCTCGAAGGTCCGCAAGACGCTCGACGAACGGGGCTACGGCGTGATGGGGACTAGCGCCCGCATCGACGAGGCCGCCGAGGCCTACGAGGAACTGCTCGAGCAGATCATCCTCGCCGCCGAGGTGGAGACCGCGATGAAGAAGATGCTCGACGAGATCGAGACCACCAAGCGACGGGTCAACGCACTCGAGTTCAAGCTACTGCCGGAGCTCCGGGAGAACCAGGAGTACATCGAGCAGAAACTCGAGGAGCAGGAACGCGAGGAGATCTTCCGGCTGAAGAAGATCAAGGCAAAGAAGGAGGAAGAGGAGGAAGAGGAGGAGGAAGAGAAAGCCGCCGAGACCGAGCAGGAACGCGAACAGGCCACCGCCGACGACTGACCCCCCGTTCGCCGCGTTCCTGTCGACACCTGTTTTTGTCTCCCGGCGCTGACAGCGGGTATGGACTGTCCGGACTGTGAGAGCCCGACGGTCGTCTTCGCGGCCGGCGAGTACGCCGACACCCTCCCCGGCGACGGCGGGTACGATGAGGCGGCGGGTGTTGCGCTGTGTACGCGCTGTCTCACGCTCCACCCGGCAACAGAACAGCCGGGGGACGCCCCCGACTTCCAGCGGGTGAGCAGCGCCTTCCCGACCAGCCCGGCGGCGGCCGTGCCGCTGGCACTGCTCGTCGGGCTGCTCGGGAGCCTCGCGCTGTACCGGGCCGAGATCACCGACCTGTTCGGTGCGGCCGAACGCGCCGGGACGGACCCGCTGCTCGCACTGGACCGGCTGGCTGCCGACGAGAGTGTCGAGGCGGCGGTCGACCTGTCGGGGCGACGACGACAGCTCGAACAGCTGTTGTAGCCGGTCGAGCGGAGTTACACGCCCGTCGAGTACCGCAACAGCCCGGCGATACCGCCGAAGGCGGCCAGTAGCTGGTCGCCTTTCTCGAAGTCGGTGGAGATGAACTGCGTCTCGGTGCCGCGTTGCCCGGCCAGTTCCATCAGGTGGTTGATGGCGTCCTCACGCTCGGTCTCGGCTGGCTCGCTACACCGTGAGCACGCGTGGTCCCCGCCTGCCCCGGGCTCGACCAGTTCGTGTTCCGTGTGCCCGTTTGGACACTCGTGGACGAGCGCCTCCTTTCGCAGGTCCTCGCTGATCAACAGGGTCTCGACGGCACCCATCATCAGGTTCTCGCGGGTCGGGCCAAAGCCGTAGGTCGCGAGGTTCCCGTCGTGCAGTTCCTTGAAGAACTGCTCCATGAGCTGTTTGTCCTGGAGTATCTCGCGCTCGGCGAGGACCTCGCCGGCGGCGTCGACCAGGTCGTAGAGCCCCGACTCGTCGGTGTAGGCGACGTCGAACTTCCCGATGACGTTGTCCTGGATCTCGTGGTGGAGATACCCCTCGCTGAGGAACTCGTCTTTCGTCGGTGAGGGGCCGCCGACGAGGATACCGTCGATCTCGTGGCGTTTGGCGACGAACAGCTCGTTTGCCATCTCCGCGACCTCCTGGTAGTGGTTGTCGATAGCCTCCAGTCGGAGCCGCTCGAAGCGGGCCTGTGACTGGCCGCCCTTCTTCTGTTTGCCCGGCACCAGCGAGGTGGTCGACTTGACAGGGTCGACACGCTTGCCCCGGAGCCAGCCGACGTTTGCCTCCCGGCGGTCGAGCACGACCAGGCCAAAGAGGCCCTTATCGCCGAGCATCTCGGCGATGGGCTGGGTCAGAAACTCCGAGTCACAGTGGTACCGGAACGACTGGATCGGCTCGGGAGGGTCCTCGAGGACCTTCGTGACCATATCCGTCCGGCCGCCGCCGGTGTCGACCGCCCCCGAGAAGAGTACCATCCCGTTCTCGGGCGGGTTGTCGTAGTACTTCAGGCGGTCTTTCAGGCTCTTTAGCGCGTCCTGGACGTTCGTGCGGGTGTCCTTTGACTTGATGTTCGACGCCTCGGAGTGCTCCTGGGTGACGTGGGCGACCACGTCGCTTATCCGCTTGTCCGGGGGCACGTAGATAGTCACGAGCTGTGTGCCCGAGCCCCGGTAGTCGTCGAGTTCCTCGATGACCTTCCGGTACTCGTACTTTTGTTTGTCGCTCCGCTCTGCCGTCGACTCGCTCATTGCTATGAGTTCGTTCGAGCGCTGTAAGTACCTGTTGGACCCGTGCAGTACCGGCGGGTCGGCCCCGCGTCGGACGGCGGCTTTATATAACCGCCCTCGTTTGGTCACACCACAGGACGATGGCGGGGTACGTCTGCACGGTCGCAGGAGGCAAAGGCGGTGTCGGAAAGACGACTACCGCGGTCAACGTCTCGACCGCGCTCCAGCAGCGCGGACACGACGTCGTCGTCGTCGACGCGGACCTGGGGATGGCCAACCTCGGCGAGTTGGTCGGCGCCGCGGACGGCCCCAGCGTCCACCAGGTGCTCGCAGGCGAGGCGACAGTCGAGGAGGCGCTGGTCGATGTCGACGAGGGCCTGACTGTTCTCCCCGGCGAGCAGAGCCTCGACGCCTTCGCCGGTGCCGACCCGGCCGGGCTCACGGACGTCATCGAGCGCCTCCGGGAGCGCCACGACGTCGTCATCGTCGACACGGGCTCGGGCGTGAGCCACGAGATGGCGGTCCCACTCGGCCTCGCTGACGGCGTCGTGCTGGTGACGACACCTGCGGAGGTGGCGGTCACCGACGCGGGAAAGACCGCCGACCTCGTCGAGCGCCTCGGCGGCACGGTCCTCGGTGTCGTTGCGCTTCGGGCCACCGGTGACACCGACCTCGCCGGTATCGGGTCGCGGCTGGGCGCCCCGGTGTTGGGTGCGGTCCCCGACGACCCGGCCGTCGGGGCCGAGCCGGCTGTCGTCGAGGCCCCCGAACGGGACGTCTCGGCGGCCTACGGGGCACTCGCCGAACAGCTCTCGCAGGTGTTCTTCGATGGGGTCGACCCCGCCGACGCCGAGACGGTCCTCGAGGAGGCCTGGTTCGAGGACAGCACCGAGTCCGTGGCGGAGGACGAGAGTGAGGACAGAGAGGAGGAGAATGAGGAGGACTCAGGGGGCCGCTTTGGCGGGCTGTTCGGCTGACTGTGTGACCGCTCCTACATCGACGTCGGGGCTTCCACGCCGAGCACGAACAGGGCGTTCGCCGTTGCCGTCCGCGCGGCCCGGACCAGCGCCAGCCGGGCTGCCCGTCGCTCGGGGTCGGCGTCGAGCACCGGACACTCCCGGTAGAAGGCGTTGAACGCCTCCGCGAGGTCGCGGGTGTAGGTGGCGACGGCGTGTGGTTCGAGGGCCGCTGCACTCTCCTCGACGACTGTGGGGAGCCGGGCAATGGTCTCGAGCAGGGCCCGCTCGGTCGGCTCTACGAGGCGGTCGGGGTCGGCCCCAGCCCCCGCCTCGCCGGCCTCCGCGAGGATCCCACAGGCTCGGGCGTGGACGTACTGGATGTACGGTGCGCTCTGGGCCTCGAAGTCCAGTGCCCGCTCCCACTCGAAGGTGATCCCTTTCGTCGGCTGTTTGGCGACGATATCGTAGCGAACCGCCCCGACCCCGACCTGGCGGGCGATCCGCTCGATGTCGGCCTCCGTGAGCTGGTCGTTACGGACCCGGTCACCGACCCGCCTCTCCACCTCCG
The DNA here is from genome assembly GCA_028275005.1 of Salinirussus sp. Taxonomy (GTDB): domain Archaea; phylum Halobacteriota; class Halobacteria; order Halobacteriales; family Haloarculaceae; genus Salinirussus. The sequence goes on along the minus strand of JAQCNN010000259.1, from coordinate 1,476 downwards.
CCCGGGCACGGTCGACAGCCTCGTCGAGCAGGTCGTCCAGGTCGATCCCCGTCCCCTCGCGGGTACTCATGCCGCCGTCGGGAAGGGTCACCCACGAGTAGTGGACCGTCCGGAGCCGGTCGGTGTCGTGGCCCAGCAGGTCGAGTGTCGCCTCAAGCTGGCGGGCCTGGAGTTTGTGGTCCTCGCCGAGGACGGTGACGGCCTCGTCGAAGGTGTCGAGTTTCCACTCGTGGTGGGCGAGGTCTCGGGTGGTGTACAGCGAGGTGCCGTCCCCGCGCAGGAAGACCAGGTTCTTCTCGATGTCCTCGAAGGCGAGTTGCCAGGCACCCTCCTCCTTCACGGCGTAGTCGGTGTCCTTGAGCCGGGCGACAACGTCGTCGGTCGAGCTGTCGCGCATGAACCGCGTCTCGCGGACGAACTCGTCGAAGGGGGCAGGGAGTCGGTCGAGCGTGTCCTGCATCCCCCCGAGCACGGTGTCGACGACCCCGCCGACGCGCTCGTAGGTCCCCTCGTCGCCGGCTTCGAGCCCCTGGAGGATTGCCTGGACCTCGGCCTCGGCCGCCTCGACGGCCTCCGGGTCCGCCTCCTCCAGGTACTCGTTTCCTTTCCGGTAGTACCGGACCATCTCGTACTCGGGTGAGTCCCGTTCGGGCTCCGGGAGGGCGTCCTCCTCGAATGTCTCGTATGCCCAGGTGAACACGGCGATCTGTCGGCCGGCGTCGTTGACGTAGTAGTGGGTCTCGACGTCGTAGCCCGCGAAATCCAGCAGCCGCCGGAGCGCGTCGCCGATGATCGGGTTGCGCGCCCGGCCGACGTGTACGGGTCCGGTCGGGTTCGCCGAGGTGTGTTCGAGCACCAGGTCGGTCCCGCGGTCGGGGAGCCGGCCGTACCCCTCCTCCTGTGCGGCCGCGAGTGTGTCGGCGTAGTAGCGCTCGCCGGGGAGGATGTTGACGTAGGCGCCCTCGGCCTCGACACTACCGACGTAGGTCAGGTCGTGCTCGCCGAGCGTGTCGGCGATGTCCGCGGCCACCGCCGACGGGGGGGCGCCGGCTTCGCCGGCCAGCCGGTAGGCGACACTCGTCGCGAGGACGGCGTCGACGTCGGCCGGCGGCCGCTCGATGCCGAGGTCGTCGGTCGGAAAGCCCAGGTCGGCCAGCGTCTCCTCGATGGCCGGCTCGACTTCCGAACGGAGCGCACGAAGCATACCCTCTGTATCCCGGCCCCGGACATAGGGGTGACGGAGTGACGCCGCGGACCCCCGGCCAGGCCCTGAAACGCCGGTGTGACCAGGCCACAGGTGTCCGGCGGCGTGTCGCCGGCACCAACACACCGCTCAGGGCTCCGCTGACCGCTCGCGGGCTACGAATCGCGCGGGGGCGCCGTCCCCCTCCCGGAGCTTCAGCGGGAAGCCCGTCACCTCCAGGTCCCGGCCGGCGTCGGCGACGTCCTCAAGATAGAGGTGCTCGGCGATGAGCA
>JAQCNN010000254.1 GCA_028275005.1 Salinirussus sp. | reverse complement strand
ACTGAGCTTCATCAGCAATCGCGGTGTCGCTTCTCGTTCAACAAACTCTAAGTCGATCTGGTCGATACTACCGCTGAGGCGGTTGTTTTCGAGCATGAACCACTCAGAAAACACGCCGCCTCACTCTTCATCCTTATCTGAACACCGCCGCCGGCACCGACAGAACTTTTATGAGCTCAGACACTGCTGGCCCCGTGCAGAAGACCAATAAGGCCGACCTGGACTGGACCGAGTACGACCACGAGGGGGCGACCTTCCGGCGCAAGCAACTGGGCGACGCCGTCGGCGCCGAGGACATCGGCTGTAGCCTGTACGAACTCCCGCCGGGCAACCGCTCCTGGCCGTACCACTACCACACCGCAAACGAGGAGGCTATCTACGTGCTGGCCGGCGAAGGAACCCTCCATGCGGCGGACGGTGAACACCCGTTACAGCCGGGTGACTACGTGACCCTGCCCGCCGACGAGTCCGGCGGGCACCGCGTGGTCAACGACGCCGAGGACCCGCTCCGGTATCTGGCCGTCTCGACGATGGCCGAACCCGACGTGACGATGTATCCGGAGATGGGGAAGGTGGGGGTGTTCGTCGGCGCCCCACCTGGCGGACGGAGTGGCCGGGACTTCCACGCCTACTTTGCCGAGGACGACGAGGTTGCCTACTGGGAGGAGTGATCCTCCGACTGACAGGAGGGTGACAGACGTATCACTTGAGGATAACTACTTGCCTGTCCGTCCCCTACAACTGGTATGAGCGACGTACCTGTCGACGACGAACTCCCGGACAGCCCGACACACACCACCGGTATGGACCACGTCACCATCTGGGGGTCGAACGCCGAGTCGGTGCTCGACTTCTACCGTGACCTGTTGGGGATGCGGGTCGTGTTGCGCCAGCCCAATCTCGACGACCCCGACCAGACCCACCTGTTTCTGGACACGGGTGACGGCCGGGTCCTCACCTTCTTCGTCAGCGACGACCGGCCCTCGAACCGCCGGCCACAGCAGACCGACACCGGCGGTGTCCACCACCTCGCCTTTAGCGTCGACCCCGAGCGTTTCCAGGAGGTAAAGGCGGCGCTGGAGGCCGACGGCCGCGGCTACAACGAGTTCGACCGTGGGGTGTTTCACTCGCTGTACACCCGGGACAACGACGGTCTGACGATCGAACTCGCCGCCGACAAGTACGAGATCCCCGAGGACCGTCGCGCGGACGTACTCGTCGCCGCCCAGCGCCACCGCGAGAACGCGGGCGCAGACTACGCAAAGGAGGAACACATGGAGGCCGCCCTGACGGAACTCGGTATCGAGGTGGACCCACACGACCTCTCGGAGGCCGCAAGCGGCGTCGGCGGCGTCGAGTGAGCCCGACCTGACCCCCGGCTCTAGTTCGTCGTCTGTCGATAGGGGCTTCGGTGTCCTTTTCTCCGGCTCCCTCTGACGACCGGTATGACACGCGGGCCGCGGGCCCAGTTGGCCGAGAAAATCGCCGGCGAGGTGACGCTGAGCGAGGAGCCGGGTGCGACACTGCGAAAGTGGCGCACCGACTTCGAGGTCGCCCAGACCGACCTCGCCGAGGAACTCGGCGTCTCCCCCTCCGTCGTGTCGGACTACGAGAGCGGCCGCCGGGAGAACCCCGGGGTCGGGGTTGTCCGCCGGACGGTCGACGCGGTGCTCGACATCGACGAGCGCCGCGGCGGCTCGAAGCTCCGCCAGCACGCGCGCGTCCTCTCGGCGGGCTTCGACAGCGATGTCGTCCACGACCTCCGGGAGTACCCGGCGAACGTCCCGCTCGAGCGGTACTACGACGCCATCGACGCGACCGAACTGGTCCGCGGGGACCGCGACACGGTCGCCGGCCACACCGTCATCGACTCGGTCCGCGCCATCCAGCGCCTCTCTAGTGACGAATTCTACCAGCTGTACGGCCAGAGCACCAACCGCGCACTGGTGTTCACCGGGATCACCCGTGGGGAGTCGCCGCTGGTTGCCCTGCGTGTGGTCACACCGACGCCAAACGCCGTCGTCCTCCACGGCCTCGAGGACTCGGCGGTCTGGGAACACGCGGCCGACCTGGCCCGGATCGACGGCTACTCGCTGGCGACGACGACGCTCTCGCTCGAAGAAACCCTCGATGGACTCGGCGGCTTACCCTGAGAGGGACGCCGCCACGGCGGCCGGCGTGGCCCGACCGGAGTTACTCGACGTAGGTGTACTTTCGCTCGCCCATCCGTCCCCAGCCGTCGAAGGCGAACTCCCCGTGGGGGGTGGTCAGCGGCTCCATGTCGGTCTCCTCGTCACGGTTGTGGACGTCGTGGATCGCCTCGTACTGCTCGAAGGTGATCGGCGTCCGGTCGGCGACCCGGTCCATAATGTCGATAGCCGCTATCTCCTCGCGCCAGCCGTCCTGGACGGTTTCGGCGTGGATCTCCGCCTGCGCACCGCTCCCGTAGGAGGCAACCAGTAGCCGCTCTCCGGTCAGGTCGACCCCCTCCTCCGCGGCCTCCAGCAGGCCGGCGACCCGGGCGAGGTGGACCGACCCGGTGTACCAGTTGCCGACCTCCCGGGAGACGGTGAGGGTCGGCTCGATGGTCCGGGCGTACCAGTCCTGGTAGTGGTCGGTCTTGGCCAGCGCGTCGGTGTACTCCGTGACGGCCTCGAGATACGCCTCGCTGTCGTCGAAGGCCTCCTGTCGGGGCTGGCGGCCGATCTCGTCGACGAGCGCCTCCTCGACGTCCGTGCCGCGGATGGCGTGGCGGTAGCCCAACACGGCGGCCTTGGTGACCATCCCCGGGAACGGTGTGTGAAACGGGGCGAAGGTGAAGTTGTCGGGGTGGGTGTCCCCGCCGGCGCTCTCGAAGTCCTCCAGCGCCTCGCGCATGCGGGCGAGATACACCTGCACCGACCGTTTGCCGTCGACGCTGGGGAACTGCTGGTCGGGCTTGAGGAAGTCCGTCTCGTCGGCGCTGCCGTAGCCCTGCTCGACAGAGAAGGAGACCACGTCGGGGTCCTCGTCGACGAGCATCGCCACCGCGCCCGCGCCCTGGGTTGCCTCGCCGGGGTCGTCACGCTCGTAGAGCGCGGTGTCGGTCGCGATAACCAGCCCCGCGCGGCCGCGATTCCGGCCCGCCCGGATCCAGTTGAAGGCGTCGTCCAGCGCCTGCGTGCCGGAGATACAGGCGAACTTCCGCTCGCCCTTGTTGGCGTGGTGGAAGGTCCCGTCGTACCGCTGTTCGAGACAGCCCGCGATGTACGTCGAGACGGGCTTGGAGTGGTCGAAGGCGCTCTCGGTGGCCACGTCGATCCGCCCGATGTCCTCGGGCTCTAGACCTTTGCGCTGCATCAGCCTATGGGCGGCGTTTGCCCCCATCGTCACGATGTCCTCGTAGACATCCGGGAATGAGGAGGCGTTCAGCCCCAGCCCCTTCGTGTACTTCTCCGGGTCGTCGCCCTGTGCCGGCGCGAACTCCTCGGCCAGGTC
>JAQCNN010000252.1 GCA_028275005.1 Salinirussus sp. | reverse complement strand
CACTGTTCGGCGGCCACGGCTAACCCACCTTCTTCGGTCAGATAGGTGGCTGTCGAGTGCCGGATACTATACGGTGTCAGGTCGCGGTTCTCTAAGTCGAGACCGGCCTCGGATGCGATTTTACGGAAGACATCGCGGAAACTATCCTTGTCGTACCGGTTCCCGTACATCGTTAACCAGAGCGCATCCCGACCATCGTATTTCTCCCGAGTCTCACGTTCATCCAACCACTGCTTCAAGATGGAGACGGTCTCGGGTTTGAGCGCGACCGTCCAGTTTTCCCGGTTCTTGCTTGATTCCTCGCGTGGGATGCGGAGCACGCTGTTGTCCACGTCGACCCAGTGGACGTTGCTGCGTTCGATCTCACAGGGACGTAACCCCGCATCCAGGGCGACATAGATCATCGAGGTGTACTTGAACGAGTTCGCCTTCTCCCAGTCCTGCATCGTCACCTCCTCTTTGGGTTTTTGCAGGCGCTGGGCGAGATAGGTCTTCCATCGATCCCGCTCCGCTGGGGTGACTGAATTGTAGTGGGGGACCGAGCCGTATTCCATCGCGGCCTCGCGTAACTTGCGCCGATCCTCACGGGTCAGATAGTCCCGTGGCGAATACGTGGTGGACGGGTCGCTGTATTCGATCTCGGGATCCCATTCGGTGTCGGTGCCGCGTGCGTAGCGTTTCCACTTGAAGTAGGTGTGGGCGGCCTTCTGGTAGTGGCACTTGGTGGATTCTTTGTAGTCCTGGCGGGCCAGCCACCGCATCCACGCATCCGCATGCTCCGTGGTCAAGTCTTGGATGTAGCGGTCGTGGCGATCCCAGACAAAACGGAAGAACAAGTCCAACCGATTCATCCGGTTCTTGGCCGTGGAATAGCTGTAGCCCTCTGCCTTGTTCGGGTTTTTACCGAGGGCCAGCAGCCACTCTGCCATCTCGCGGCGGAGCTCACGGTACGCGATCTCCTGCTTCGGGTTGAGATAGTCTTTCGAGTCCTCGGTCACGAGGACGATGCCGTCAACTTTGTTCTCGTCGCTGTGCGTCATAGATCATCACCTCTCCAGCTAGAACCTAGCACTAGCGACCAGCAATGTTTAAATTTCTTTGCACATATGTCTGACTTTTCTCCAGAATCGCGTGACAGCGCCGGGGTGCCTACTTTCCACCCGGGCACTCGTCCTTTCATACCGGTCATGGGTGAACCGACGGAGAAGGGTTGAAACGCCCGAAAACAGGGGAAAGAGAGCCTAGGCCGGGATTTGAACCCGGGCTCTCGTCCTTACCAAGGACGCGCTTTACCGCTAAGCTACCCAGGCGCATCCTGAGATTGTCACGAATCGTCTTTAGGGGTTTCGGTTCACACCGGTCGGGCGGTTCAGTCGTCGACAGAGGTGGGGACACCTTCGCTTGCGGGGCCGTCGCCGGCGAGGGTGCGAAGGGAGTCACCGACCCCCTCGGCGAAGAACTGGTCGGCGGGCGGGAACCCGGACTCCTCGGCGAGGCCGGACGCGAACTCCCGGAGACGGGGGGAGGCGTGGCCGCCGGTTGCGGTCGTCCCCGCGATAACGGCGAGTTCGAGCACGTCAGCCTCGAGGTTCCGGTCGAGGCTGGGGTCGTTGGCCTCTCGGCGGACGGTCTGGTCACGGCCGAAGGCCTGGACCGTCTCGACGGCGGCATCGGCCGCTTCGGTGCGTGCGAGGAGATAGAACCCCCGGGCGACAAGGGCGTCGGCCGCGAGGATAGCTAGGTCACCCTCCTCGCGGTCACCGTCCTCCCAGGGCTCCTCGTGTGCGAGCTGGCGGGTGAGGGCGAGCCCCTCGTAGATGAGCTGGACGCCGGCCCCCCGTCGGGTGACCGGGTCGAGCGGCGGCTCGTCGAGGTCGACCGTCCGGTCGGTCACCACCTCGACGCTCCGGAGCGCGAGCGCACCGGGCACTGCCGACCCGGCGGAGAGTTGCTCCTCGAGTCGCTCGCGGAGCCTGACGGGAGCGATATCCTCGACAGCCCCAAGCGCTGCCCGGCGCACCGCCGCGGCTTCCTGCATCGATTCTTTGTTGTGCCGGCAGGGGCAAAGACCTTTGGAAACAACCCCTGGAGGTCGTCACAGCCCGGCCGCGACCGTCCCGAACGCGACCAGGCCGGGAACCGAAACGGATGAGTGGACTGCCTCCCGACTGCGGGTGAATGGAGGAGTGTTCGTACTGCGGGCAGGCGTTCGACGACGAGGCGGCCTACACGGCCCACCTCGCGGCCGACCACGAGGGGGAGTTGGGGGCCATCGACCGCCGGCGCGTCGAGGAGCACGAGACCGACACGGAGGCCGGTGGCCTCCCGACGGGCCCGCTAGTCCTCGGGGTCGTCTTCGGCGTGGCCGTGTTGCTCGTCGTCTACGTGACCCTCTTTATTGGCGGCGGCGAGGGCGCCCCGGATGTCGGCCAGGCCGGGACCGCCCACGAGCACGGGACGATCACCGTCACCGTCGGCGGGCAGACAGTCGACTTCAGCCGCGACCGGTACCAGGTCAGCCAGACCGGGAACAGCCGCTTTCACTTCGAGGGCGGGTCGGCGGTCTGGCACAAACACGCCACCGGCGTGACCGTCGAGTACGCCCTGAGTGTCCACGGGATCCAGGTCAGCGAGGACAGTGTCACCGTCGACGGGACAACCTACCGCGCGAGCGACCCGGGCACCGAGGTGGTCGTCGAGGTGAACGGCGAATCCGTCGACCCCGGGGAGTACGTCCTCCAGGGTGCATCCGACGCG
>JAQCNN010000249.1 GCA_028275005.1 Salinirussus sp. | reverse complement strand
GTCGAACGTGGACGTGTTGACGTCCGGCGGGTTCCCCGACTGGATCAGCGTCGCCAGCCGGTTCTCCTGGTCCCCGGACATCCCCGAGTACTCGATGTTCGTCCCGATGTCCGTCTCCTCGGTAAACGACGAGGAGAGGTCGTTCCACTTTGCCTGCCAGGGCTCATTGTTGTAGTCCGTCAGCATGAACACCTCCGGCAACCCCGCCGGGTCCCCGCCGCCGTTGCCGTCGCCGTCACCGTTGCCCCCGCCGCCGAGACAGCCGGCCAGCATCGCCGCTGCTCCCGCACCTGTACCCTGTAACACCCGCCGTCGGCTAGTATCGCTGAGCTGTTTCCTGGTCATGGTCGTCACGTCACTGTGTGACGTGTGGTCGCAGTCGGGAGCGTAAATAAATCTTCATTCTCGGCACGGAGCGTTCATGTAGTCTCCCATAAATGAATTATACGACTGTCTCTCCGTTTGTGCAAGCAAGCGGCTGTATGGGTATCGAAAGCGTGTGTCGTGACTCGTGAGACCAACACCCAAGTATACGATTTTTGTTATTATTTGGGGGCAGCGGCCACAAGGAAACACTACGGGAGTTGTTTGTGGGCGTCCAGGGCCAGCGTGAGGGTGTGGGGGCGGCCACAGTGTCCCACCGGCTCGAAGTACCCTGCCACATTAGTTGCGTACCCTCTTGTGTCGTCACCACACCGGGTGCCAGGTGTCGGTTCCGTGCCTGGGTTGGCACATTCACCCCGGTGGGGTCCGGAGCCTCCGCGGGGCGTGCGTGCGAAAGTTCTTGAACGGAGGAGGTCTAAGAGTCGCTCAGTTAATGGCCCGAGCGGAGAATACCGAGCTTATCGACGCCTTCGAGGAGTTCTACCGGAGTTACTACCGCAACGAGATCGGGGAACTCGCCCAGAAGTACCCCACCGAGCAGAAGTCGCTGTATGTCGACTGGGGGGACCTCTACCGGTTCGACCCTGACCTGGCCGACGACTTCCGCACCAAACCGACGCAACTGCAGGAGTACGCCGAGGAGGCCCTTCGGCTCTACGACCTGCCCGTCGACGTCTCGCTCGGGCAGGCCCACGTTCGGGTGCGTGGACTCCCTGAGTCCACCGAGATCCGCGATATCAGGGCCGACAACCGCGGGGCCCTGCTCTCCGTCCAGGGGATCGTCCGGAAGGCCACCGAGGTCCGCCCGAAGGTGACAAACGCCGCCTTCGAGTGCCAGCGGTGTGGGACGCTCACCCGGATTCCACAGTCCGACGGCGACTTTCAGGAACCCCACGAGTGCCAGGGCTGTGAGCGACAGGGCCCTTTCCGGGTGAACTTCGACCAGTCGGAGTTCGTCGACGCACAGAAGTTACGGGTCCAGGAGTCACCCGAGGGCCTGCGCGGCGGGGAGACCCCACAGGCGATCGACGTCAACATCGAGGACGACATTACCGGGGAGGTCACGGCCGGTGACCACGTCACCGTCACCGGGGTCCTCAGACTCGACCAACAGGGGTCGGACCGCGAGCAGTCGCCGATGTTCGACACCTACATGACCGGCCTCTCCGTGGAGATCGAGGACGAGCAGTTCGAGGAGATGGATATCTCCGAGAGCGACAAAACCGAGATCGTCGAACTCTCCAACGACCCCGAGGTCTACGAGCAGATGGTCGGCGCCATCGCCCCCTCGATCTACGGCTACGAGGCGGAGAAACTCGCAATGGCGCTTCAACTCTTTTCGGGGGTTACCAAACACCTCCCCGACGGCTCCCGGCTGCGCGGGGACCTGCATATGCTTCTGATCGGGGACCCCGGTACGGGGAAGTGTCTCAGCGGCGACACGGAGGTGACGCTCGCCGACGGGCGCCGAGTACCGATCCGTGACCTCGTCGAGACGAATCTGGAGGACCCGAAACCGGTCGATGACGGCGTTTACGACAAAGCCGACATCGCACTCCCTTCACTGACGGAGAGCGGAGCGATCGAGGAGCGTCGCGCGAGTCGTGTCTGGAAGCGCGAAGCACCGGAGGAGATGTACCGGATCCGGACTGCGAACGGGCGAGCCGTCGAGGTGACGCCGTCACATCCGCTGTTCGTGCAGTCCGGGGGCGAGTTCGTTCCCCGAAAGGCAGCCGAGCTACGCGAGGGCGAGTTCATCGCAACCCCACAACGACTCGAGACGACTGCCGCGACAGAACTCGACGTCGACTACCGCCGCTCGCAGTCACCCAACGCGGTCAGACTAGACTTGCCCGACGTGTGGACGCCGTGGCTCGCACGGCTCGTCGGCTACGTCGTCGCCGAGGGGTACGCGACGATCCGCGAGGACAACACCAGCTCAGTCACCGTCACCAACGAGGACCGGGAGATACTCGACGACGTCGCGGCCGCGTTCGAGCAGCTCGGATTGCCCTGCACTGAACGCGACGGCCGGGACGGGAAGGACGCCTCGACGGTCGTGTGCACGGCAAGCGAGTTTGTCAGTTTTCTCGAGCACCTGGAGCCAGCACTGCTTGAGGGGTCGGCAGCCCAGCGCGTTCCGGACGCGATTCAGGCAGCCGACCGGGAGATACAGGCTGCATTCCTCCGGGCGTACGTCGACGGCGAGGGACATGTCTCCGCAACCGAGCGCGAACTCGCGGTCGCGTCGATGAGCCGTGAGTTACTCAAAGACGTGCGCTCGCTTTTGCTCTCGTTCGGTATCCAGGGGTCGCTCGGGCGGAGAGAGAACGGGAGCTACCGGCTCCGTATCAGCGGTGAGGATTTCGGCAAATACGCCGCCCAGGTCGGGTTCGTCACCGAACAGAAAGCCGACGCAGCGGCTGCGTTCGACGGAGTTTCGGGGAACACGAACACGGATGTCGTTCCCGGTGTTGGACGACTGTTTCGTGACGTACGGGAGCGGCTCGCGCTCGCGCAGGGGGAGTGTGGCCTCCCACGGCCGACGTACCAGCACTACGAGGTCGGGGACCGCAACCCGAGCCGGACGAGCCTCGCGACGGTCGTCGACGCGTTCGAGGACCGACTCTCACAGCTCCGCCGGACGCGGGAACGGGTCGCCGACGGAAGCTGGGACGATATCGTCGCCGTTCGCGACGACCTCGGACTCTCGCAGGCGGACCTCTCCGAGCGAATGGAGGTGACACAGACTGCAGTCAGTTACTACGAACGCGAAGACGCCATGCCGGACGGCGGGAATACCGAGGCAGCCAGGGGGGTCGTCCTCTGTCGACTCGACGAGGCGCTGTCGGCCGGCCCCGAGATCCAGCGACTCCGCACGCTGGCCGACTGCGACATTTATTGGGACCGTATCGAGACCATCGAGACGGTCGAGCCCGACGACGACTGGGTGTACGACCTCGAAGTCCCCGGGACACACAACTACCTCTCGAACGGGGTCGTCTCCCACAACTCCATGTTACTCCAGTATATCCGACAAATTGCGCCGAGGTCGGTGTACACGTCGGGGAAGGGATCATCGGCTGCGGGCCTTACGGCTGCGGCCGTTCGCGACGACTTCGGCGACGGCCAACAGTGGACCTTAGAGGCTGGGGCGCTCGTGTTGGCCGACCAGGGGATCGCGGCCGTCGACGAACTGGATAAGATGGCCGCCGACGACCGGAGTGCCATGCACGAAGCGCTCGAACAACAGTCCTATCACCCGGACACGGAGTTGCTCTTGGCCGACGGTCGCCAGGTCTGCATCGGCGAGTTCGTCGACAGGCGGATGGCCGACCGCCCCGAGGACGTGGTCGACGGCGTGGACTGTGAGATCCTGCCGGTCGACGACGTCGCCGTCCACTCCGTCGACACCGACGACGGGAGCGTCGAGAAACTCCCCGTCGAACGGGTGAGCCGGCACGAGGCTCCCGAAGAGTTCGTCCGGGTGAGGTTCTCGAACGGGCGCGAGGTGACGGTCACGCCGGAACATCCGATGTTCGTCGACGACGGAGGAGTCGGGACAGTCGAAGCCCGCGACCTCGAAGAGGGGGCATTCGTCCCGGCACCCCGGAAGCTCCCGAATTCGGCGGAACCGGTCGAACTCGACGACGAACCACAGCTCGGCAAGGAGAAAGACGTGTCACTGCCGGAGACTCTTACACCGGACCTGGGTGAAGTCCTTGGACTGCTCGTCGCAGAGGGACACAGCTACGCCGGTTCGGCTCACGAGGTCGGCTTCTCGAACCAGGACGACCGGCTGCTGGCCCGGATGGACCGGTTGATGCGGGGGGTGTTCGGACTCGAGAGCACGGATACGACAAACGCGGCGGGAACGGTGACGAAGCGCTGGGTCTCGACGAAGCTGTACCGCTGGTTCGAGTCGAACGTCCCCGAGCTGATGGAAACAGCCAGGGAGAAGCGGATCCCGGCGGCGGTCCTCGGTAGCTCCGAGGAGGTGATCCGGCGCTTTCTCGTCGGGGCGTTCGCCGGTGACGGCGGGGTCGAGAGTGAAGCGATGTCCTTCTCAACGGCTTCGGAGGGGCTGGCGCGCGATTACGCTGACGCGCTCTCGAAGGTCGGCGTCGCCTCCCGGGTCCACCACGACAGCGCGGAAGACTCCTGGAAGGTGTACGTCACAGGAGACTCGACGGCGCAGTTCGTCGAGCGAGTCGTCGAGCCGGCCGGCGACCGGTACGAGGAGGCGACAGCCTTCGCCGAGCGGAGCGCAGGGACGCCACGCCATCACGACGTGCTCCCGACGAGCGCCGCACGCGAACTGCGCGCGCTCCGGAAGCAAGTCGGGCTTTCGCTGACCGGACAGTACCGGCCGAACATCGACGAAGGATACGGCGTGCAGGTCGAGACCGTCGAGACAGAGCTCGCCAAACTCCGCGAACGGAGCGATACTGTACGGGACGCGTTAGCGAACGCTGCGAACCTCGCAGGTATTCGGGACGCGGTCGGCTGGTCCGGCCGGCAGCTCGCAGACCGGATCGGCGAGACCACCAGCGCCGTTCACTACGCTGAGGACGGCGGCTACGACGAGGAGAGGCGACAGGCTCTCACGGCGGATGCCAGGGAGGCAGTCAGAGACGCGCTGGCCGACACCGAGTGGCGGATCGCCGACCTCGAGACTCGGGCAGAACTGCGATACTACCGGGTGACCGACGTGGAGACGGTGCCAAACGAGGGCTGCGAGTGGGTGTACGACGTGACCGTCGAACCCAACAATACCTTCGTGGGTTCGGGCGTCGTCCTCCACAACTCGATCAGCGTCTCGAAGGCCGGAATTAACGCGACGCTGAAAAGTCGCTGCTCGCTGTTGGGCGCCGCGAACCCGAAGTACGGCCGCTTCGACCAGTACGAGTCGATCGGCGAGCAGATCGACCTCGAGCCCGCGCTCATCTCCCGGTTTGACCTGATCTTCACCGTCACCGACCAGCCCGACGAGGAGGAGGACGCGAGACTCGCCGAGCACATCCTCCAGACAAACTACGCGGGCGAGCTCAACACGCATCGGGCGGAGACGACGGCCTCGAACTACACCGAGGAGGAGGTCGA
>JAQCNN010000244.1 GCA_028275005.1 Salinirussus sp. | reverse complement strand
GGGCGCTGCGGGATATGGGGGTCGACGTCGAACTCCTCGACAACGAGACCCCACCGGAGGCCGTCGACGCCGACGGGCTCGTGCTCTCGGGCGGGCCCGATATCGGGCGGGTCGGCAACTGTCCGGCTTACCTGGAACTCGACGTGCCTGTCCTGGGAGTCTGTCTGGGCATGCAGCTAATCGCCGACGAGCTCGACGGCCGCGTCGGCCCCGGGGAGTACGGCGGCTACGCGGACGTCACCGTCGAGGTCACCGACGACACCGACCCGCTCGTCGGCTCGCTGGCCCCCGAGACGCGGGTGTGGGCGAGTCACGCTGACGAGGTAAAGGAGGTGCCGACCGGCTTCACGCGGACGGGTCGCAGCGACGTCTGCGAGGTGGAGGCGATGAGTGACCCCGACCGTGAGCTGTACGGCGTCCAGTGGCACCCGGAGGTCGCCCACACCGAGGAGGGGGAGGAGGTGTTCGCGAACTTCCTCACCCGGTGTCGGTAGCAGCCGTTACATAAATATTTTTAGGCGAGGGACTAGTCGTGATGAAGAGATGACGGCCACTCAGGGCGACCTCGCCGGGCTCTCGCGGCTCATCTTCCGCGTCCCTGACTGGTACGCCAGTCTCGCCGTTGCGCTGTCGGTGGCCGCGCTCACCGGCATGCTCGTCTTCGACTCGACGTTTTTCCTGCAGGCCGCCTGGGAGGGCCTGTTCTTTCTGGGGATCCCGACCGTCGTCGCCACCCTCCTCTCGACGACGCTCGACCGTCGGTTCGGCGGCCGGCTCACACGGGACCGGTCCGCCCTACTCGCGCTCGTCTGTGAGTTTATCATCATCGGTGTCCTGCTGGTCGCGGGCGCGGTGACGCTCGTGAGCCGCTTCGCCCAGCAGTTCGTCTTCGACGCCCTGCTCATCGCGTTCGCTGCCGTCTTTGCCTTCCGGCTGCTCATCCTGATGGCCGTCTCCCGGCTACCAACCCCCCAGAGTGTGGTCACCGCGAGCGTCCAGACCGTCGCCGCCGCGGTCATCCTCTTCATCTACAGCGGCGCGCTCTACTCGCTGCAGGTCGATGGCCCGTTTCTCCAACTGCTCTTTGCCCGCCCGGAGGTTGCCCCCGAGGCGCTACAGTACAGCGTCTACCCCTTCGATTTCCTGCTGCTCGCGCTCATCTGTAACATCCACATCGGCGCGGTCTACTTCTTTCTGCGGGTGATCGACGAGCCCTGGCAGCGCAGCCTCGGGGTCTCGGTGCTGGATTTCATCCAGGGCTTTATCGGGCACCTCGGCGAGGGGTCGAGCGACCTCGAGGAGTTCTTCGAGGAGATCGGCGAGGAGGCGCTGGTCCCGGTTACCGTCCTCTCCTTTCGCCGCCCGAACGGGGCCGAGAAGGCCGCCTTTGTCCTGCCGATGATCCACCCTGGGCCGATGGGTGACATCGGCGGCGGCAACCTCCCGATCCGGGTCGCCGAGGAGACCGAGGGGCTGGCGTTCCCGGCACACGCGACGGCCGGTCACGACTTCAATCTCGTCACTAGTGGCGAGGTCGAGACTATCTGCGAGACCGCCACCCGGGCCTACGAGCGTATCGAGTACGGCGACACCGCAACGGAGGGGGCCCGCGTCGAGGAGGGCGACGCGACCCTGACCGGCCACGCCTTCGGTGACAGCGCGCTGGCCGTGAACACCTTCTCGCCGACATTCGCGGACGATGTGGAGTACGCGGTCGGGCTCTCGGCGGTCGCGGAGGGGCGCTCGGACGGGCTGGACGACGTGCTCCTGGTCGACGCCCACAACTGTAACGACGGCCTGGAGGGCGAGGACCTCGGTCACATCGTCCCCGGCAGCCGGCGGTCGTTCGACCTGATCCACGGGACAGGCCAGTTGGCCGAGCGACTCGCCAACATGGAACAGCATCCGCTGGCACTCGGGACCGCCTGGGAGAAGACCGACTGGGGGCCCGAGGACGGGGTCGGCCCGCTCGGGGTCCGGGTCGCCGTCGTCGACGCCGGCGGCCACCGGACCGGCTACGCGCTCGTCGACGGCAACAACATGGAGCCCGGCCTCCGGGACCACATCGTCGCACAGGTCGACGCCGTCGACTGTCTCGAAGTGATGACCAGCGACACCCACGTCGTCAACACCGTCGATGCCGAGAACCAGGTCGGCCAGGCCATCCCCGACGAGGACCTGGTCGCGGTGGTCCAGGACCTTGTCGACCGGGCTGTCGCCGACCTCGAACCCGTCGAGGCGGGGATGGCCAGCGAGCGCGCCGAGGTGACCGTCTTCGGCAACGACCGCACCGAGACGCTGGCCAGCCACGCAAACGCCATGGTCTCGATGGGGTTCTCGATGGCCGCCGTGTTCGTCCTCGCAATCGTCTCCGTCAGCGTCCTGGTCTTCCTGCTGGTCAACCTGGCCTGAGGGTCGTTGGCGTGTCGTCCCGGCCGCCGAAACCCTCATAGTTTATTTTTCAGGAACCGATAGCCCAGGTGGTATGAGCAAGATACGGCTCTCGGAGGCACGGGACCTGTTCAGCCGCGAACTGGACTTCCCCGTCGCGTGTGCCACTGTGGAGGACGAACTCGGGGAGGTCCTGCTGGCGTCACCGGCGGGCTCCCCGGAGAGCATCGGGGACGCCCTCGGACGGTGCGGGAGCCGGGAGTTCGCGTCGGCCGACCAACTGTTCGGCGCGCTGCTGATGTCGCTTGGGGAGCAGTATATCGGCCGAAAGGGGTACGACGACCGTGGCACGACCCCGGGCTACGACGACGAGGTGTCGCTGTGATGGATGTGACCGTCGTGAGCGGCGTCCCCGGCGTCGGCGCCTCGCGGGTCTGCCAGGCTGCCCGGAGCCAACTCGACGAGGGCTACACACTGCTGAATTTCGGCGACGTGATGCTCGAACGGGCGGTCGCCCGTGACCGGGAACTCGTCGCCAACCGTGACGACCTGGCGACCCTGCCTCGCCGGGAGATCAGGCTGCTCCAGCGCCGCGCCGCGGAGTTTGTCGCCGCGACCGCCCGGAGCCAGTCGGTCATCTTGGACACGCACCTCGCCGTCGCGACCGCTCACGGCTTTCTCACCGGGTTGCCCGACGCTGCGCTTGCGGACATCGACCCCGCGCGGTTCGTCCTCGTCGAGGCCGACCCGGGGACCGTCGCCGGCCGTCGCGAGTCGGTCGACCACCGGGAGTACCGCGAGCAGGGCCCCCGAGCCATCGACTTCCACCAGGACCTCAACCGCGCGGCCGCGATGAATCACTCCGTCGCGACGGGCGCGCCGGTCCGGCTCGTCGAGAACACGGGCGCCCCCGCGGAGGCCGCGACCGACCTGGTTGCCATCGTCTCCGAGGCCGACCCCCCGGAGTGACCGGCACTACTCAGTCGCCGGCCGCCGCGACCCCGCCGTGTCGGACCTCGGTCCCGAGCAGGTCCAGAAACGCCGCCAGCCACTCGTCGTGGTCCGGCCAGGCCTGGCCCGTGACGAGATTTCGGTCACGGGTGACCCCGTCGACCCACGAACAGCCTGCCGCCTCGACCTCCGCACGCACCGCCGGGTAGGCGGTCATCTCGTAGCCCTCTAAGACGTCGGCCGCCGCGAGGATCTGCGGGCCGTGACACAGCGCCGCAACCGGTTTCTCGGCCTCGAAGAAGTGTCGGACCGCCTCCAGCACCGTCTCGTAGGTCCGCAGGTACTCCGGCGCCCGGCCACCCGGGACGACCAGGCCGTCGTACTCTGTGGGGTCGACCTCGCGCATCGTCGCCGTCAGCTCGAAGTTGTGCCCTCGCTCCTCCAGGTATGTTTGGTCCCCGCGGAAGTCGTGAATAGCCGTCTTTACCGTCTCGCCCGCCTCCTTCTCCGGGCAGACGGCGTCCACCTCGTGGCCGACCATCTGTAGCGCCTGGAACGGAACCATTAGCTCGTAATCCTCCCCGAAGTCGCCGACGATCATCAGAAGTCGTGCCATGGGTATTACACGCACACACTGTGCGGTTGGCGATAACATGTCACACGAAATAACGCTGTCGCCGACCGGTCGCACCCTTCTACCGCCGGTCGAGGGGCGTCTCCCGGGTCCATGGCCGGGTGCACCGGCGTTCGACCCGAGTGTATCACTCAGTGACATACCCCCAGCTATAGTACCAAACCCGGAAGCGACCACGGACCGCGTAGCTGGTAGTCCCCTGTCGGTATTCTCAGGTGAGACACTGTCTCACCCTCACCGCGCAAGCGCCGACCAGTCACCGGTCGACGACGTGCTTTGTCTGTCGGTGCGGGAGACGCCGCACTAGTAGTACCCGCCATCGTCGGTCTCAGTCTGTGTCGGGGTCGGAGTCGGCGTCGGTGTCTCGGTTTCGGTCGGGGTCGGCGTCGGTGTCTCAGTTTCGGTCGGAGTCGGCGTCGGTGTCTCAGTTTCTGTTGACGTCGGGGTCTGTGTCTCAGTTTCGGTCGGTGTGGGGGTCGGAGTCGGTGGTGAGTCCGTGGATGCGGGAGCCTCGGTCGCGTCAGACTGTGTGGGTGAAACCGCCGGGTCTGAACCCGTACAGCCGGCCGTGAGGACGATCACAACGGTCACCAACACGCAGAGGCGACGGGCTGTCATATCCAGCTATTTGACCCGATACCTATCAATCTGTGCTATACTGGTAGCAGGGGGCTTGAGTGACGGTGTATCGGGCGACTCAGGAGCTATCCGGCGGTAAGCTGGCGACAGCCACCGAGGGCACCGCCGCTCGGATTCTGTTGGCGACAGTAGTGGAGACGGTTTTGGTATGACCACGTCGACGGGATGCCACGGCAGCGAGGAGCCTGAAATTTGGAAACCAATAACCAGGCGAGTGAGCCGACCACAGGGGGAGGCTGGTACACCAGTGCAGCGAGAAAGTCAACGTAACGATCTCCCGGGGAGAGATACCGGCAAGTATTGTTTGTGATGTTTTGAACCGGGTAGCTATGTGCGGCACCCCCAGTATGTTAATCATGTACATAATATGAATGGAGAAGGCGACGACCAAGGGCGGGACATTCTCGAGGATGAGAACCGGGTCGACCGGAGAGGATACTTGAAACTGGTTGCCGCGTCCGCGGTATTGACCGCAGGGACCACGGCCCAAACGGTGCTGTTCAAGCGGCCAGCAACGGGTATGGCGAGGGAGGCTACGGACAAACATCGTATGGCCGAAGTACAACTGAAATCAAGACTCTGACTGTCAGCACTGCGTCACCGTCCTCGGTAGAGACAACGTCTGCGACAATTAGTGGGAGTTGGGACGAACTGGGAGGAGCATCCTCTGTGGACTGCTACTTCGAGTGGCGAGCGACCGGCGCAAGCACTTGGAACACTACAATAGCACAGTCGCTCAGTAGCACAGGTATGTTTACTGCTGACCTAAGTGGTCTGAAAGAAAGTGTCGAGTATGAATACCGTGCGGTCGGTAACACATCCGCCGATGGCACTACCACCGGCGCTACCACGTCCTTCAGCACCCAGAAGAGCGGCAGCGCCCCAGTGATGAATCGATTCAGCGTCTCGGAAGCCGGTCGGCCCGACCCACATGCGGAGGTCACCGTTGTGTGGGACGTCACCGACCCCGACGGCGACCTTGCCGAGGTCAGTATCAGTATTTCAAATTCGACTAAAGGGATGACACGGACGCTGGACGGGTCCGTCGTCTCGGATGTAGATTCGTTCAAAATTAAGTCGGGTGATGGAGAGGCCTTCGACGTGAACTTCACGGTAACAAGTGCAGATGGCTCGACGTCCGATGTGAAGCCCGTGACTGCGTGACCGGTCACGCTACGACGGCCACTCGGTGATTACGGCCGGCACCTCCCCGGGCGGACAGTCTCGGATAATTAAGTGTAGAGGAGTGTAACGCCGAGGGAGAGATTTGAACCACGGTCGTTCCGCTCCGCTCCACTCCCTGGTTCAAACTCACGACAGCGCTCCCGCTCGCGGAGTGCTCGCGGAGAGCGCCGAGGGAGAGATTTGAACTCTCGAGTCCTCTCGGAGACCTGCTCTCGAAGCAGGCGCCTTGGCCGGGCT
>JAQCNN010000235.1 GCA_028275005.1 Salinirussus sp. | reverse complement strand
GGGTACAACACCATGCTGAGCGCGCTGTCCCGGGGGATCCCGCTGGTCGTCCAGACCCACTTCGAGCCCGAGCGAACCCTCGAGTTGGTCGAGCGCCACGGCGTCACCTACTGCAACGCGCAGGCGGTGATGTTCGACCGGATGCGCCGAGCCGAGTGCTTCGACGCCGAACGCGTCGCCACCCTCAGGCGTGGTGTGACCGCCTTCCTCACGATGGGGGTCGACGGCGCGGTCTTCGAGGAACTGGAGGCGGCCTTTGGCTTCCCGCTGGTCCAGCCGTACGGCATCTCCGAGGGCAACAGCATGGTCTTCGTCGGCGACCCCGAGGACCCCCTCGAGCAGCGCAAACGGGTCGGTGGCCCGCCGGTGCACCCGGACGCGGCGGTCCGTGTCGTGGACCCAGAGACCGGCGCGGCGGTGCCCCCGGGCGAGGAGGGCGAACTCCGCCTGCAGGGGTACAACGTGATGAACGGCTACCACGACAAGCCCGGGCAGACCGCCGCGGCGACCGACGACGAGGGGTGGCTCCACACCGGCGACCTGGGGGTGCGTGACGCGGCGGGCTACTACTACTACCGGTCACGGCTGGACGACGCACTCCGGGTCCGGGGGTTTCTGGTCACCCCACGGGATATCGAGGCTGCCCTCAACGGACAGGCCGGTGTCGACCAGGCACAGGTCGTCGGCGCGGCCCACCCGCGCCACGGCCAGGTTCCGGTCGCCTTCGTCGTCCGCGACGACGAGACCCTGGACGCGGCGGCCCTGCAGGACGCGCTGGCCGGCGAGGTGGCCGACTACAAGCGCCCCGCGGATATCGAGTTCGTCGCGGAGTTCCCCCGGACCGAGGGCCCCCACGGCGCCAAGGTCCGGAAGGGGGAGCTCCGCGAGCGGGTGACAGACCGGTACCGGGAGTGAGCACACGAGGCGGCGGTGACAGACCGACAACCGGGACGGTCGTGCGTGTCAGTCGGTCGCGGTGGCGGGTGTCTCGCCGGGCGCCCCACCCGTCGGCAGGCGACCCCGGCTGTAGAGGACGTACAGGCCCACGACGAGGGCACCGACCCCGACGGCGAGCACGCGAAACACAGCGGTGTAGCCCAGTCCGCTGGAGACGGCCACCCCGACGGCCCCCGAGCCAAGCGCCTGGACGACCATCATCGTCGCGGAGTAGAGAGCGTAGGCGCTCCCGCGGTGGCGGTCGGGCAGCGCGCTGAGCATGTAGGTGTCCATCACCGGAAAGAGGGCGTGGACGGCAAAGCCGAGTGCGAGGCTGACGGCGGCGACGGCGACGACCCCACTCGCGGCCGTGAGTGCGAGGGTGCAGACGACGAAGCTGGCGATGATCCCGAGAATGAGCGGGACATTCGGGACCCGGTCTGCCAGCCGCCCGCTCAGGAAGAAGGCAGGGACACCGGCCGCGAACATCCCCGAGAGCAGCAGCCGGCCGGTCGCGGGGTCGACCCCCTTTACGACGGTGAGGTAGTCCCCGTAGAGGTTGAACAGGCCGTTCCAGAGAAAGCCGGCGGCACCGATGAGGACGACACCCGTGAGGACTAGCCGCCACTGTGCGCGGGCCGCCGCCCGGAGGCTGCGGTCCTCGACGCCGACCGAGGGGAGGGTCGTCCGGCGGGCTGTCAGGACCAGCGCGACCGTCGCGAGAACCGCGGCCCCGGAGACGATGAGAAACGTCGTCTCCCACCGGCCGACAACCAGGAGCCCGCTCAGGAACACCGGGGCGGCGACCGCGGCCAACTGGCTCGCGGCGCCGTGGAGCCCGATCGCGCTGCCGACCCGCTCGCGGAACAGCTCGCTGACCAGCGGGTTGGCCGCGATAAAGTAGATACCGCTGGAGAGCCCCATCGCGAACGCACCGGCAGCGAGGAGTGGCACGGAGTCGGCAGCGGCGGTCCCTGCGGCCGCGACGGCGAGGACCGAGCCCGCGGCTGCGACGACGTAGTGGCGGGGGAGCCGCGTCAGGAGATAGCCCGTGGGCAGGCGCGGGGCGGCGCTGCCGAGCCAGGCGGCGCTGGTCACCACACCCAGCGAGGCCGCGGGGACGCCGAACTCGGCGGCGACCGGCTGGACCAGCGGGGCGAAGACCACCCGCGCGAGGTTCACCAGAAAGACCATCGCACAGAGCGAGCCAAAGAGGCTACGCCGGGACACTGTGTTGTCGTCGTCGCCGGAGGTCTTGAATCGACCGAACTCCGGGCCGGGCCGCGGTGTCGCCGGTGTCCAAACAGGCTCTAATAGGGGCCCACCCTACCGGGGGGTATGCCAGCAACAGCAGGCAGCCACCACGCACCAGCCGCTGTGCGGAGCCAAGGGCAACCCGAGAGCGAGGCGGGCGCTGAGCCGCGCTCAGGGCCGACCCTCCCCGTGGGGCTCGGCGCCAGGCGTGAGGAGGCGGAGGACAGAGCGGGGGTGGCGGGATGACGGCGTACCGGTTTGCGTACAAGCCCGGCGCAGTCCGCTACGGGGCGGGTGCGGCGGGTGCCCTCGACGACGAACTGGCGTCACTGGGCGCCGAGCGGGCGCTGGTGGTCAGCGGGCGGACCGTCGGCACCACCCCCGAGGTTATCGACCCGGTGTGCGAGGGGCTGGGCGACCGGCTGGCGGGCGTGCTCCCCGAGACCACCCCGGACAAGCGGGTCAGCACCGCGCTCGATGTCGTCGAGGCAATGGAGGCCGAGGGCGCGGACGCGCTGGTCGGGCTGGGCGGGGGCAGCAGTATCGACGTCTCGAAGGCCGCGGCGGCAATCGCCAGCAAGGACAGCGTCGACCGGGCGGCCGTCGGCGCGGAACTCGAGGAGACCGGCACCATCGCCGTCGAGGGTGAGACACCACCGGTCGTCGCCGTGCCGACCACGCTCGCGGGCGCGGACCTCTCGCAGGTCGCGGGGATCAACGCCGACCCGGCGACCTGTCCGGTGGAGACCCGTGTCGACGGCGGGCTCTCCGACGCCGCGCTGATGTCGGCGGCCGTCGTCGGCGACCCGGAACTGGTCGCCACCACCCCGGAGTCGGTTCTCACGGCGTCGGCGATGAACGGCTTCGACAAGGGGGTCGAGACCCTGTACACCAGCGCCGCGACCCCCTTTACCGACGCGACGGCGGTCCGCGGATTGAACGTGCTGGCCGACGCGCTCCCGGCCCTCGGCGACAGTGTCACCGTCGAGACCGCCACACCGTCTCTGGAGGGGTTACTCCTGGTCCAGTACGGGATCTCCCGGCCCGACGGCGGCACCCTGGGGCTGATCCACGCCTTCGGACACGGGTTGACCGCCTACTCCGACATCCAGCAGGGTGCGGCCCACGCCGTCATCGCGCCCCACGCGCTGCGGTACCTCTTCGGGGAGGTCGACGGCCGCCGGGCGCTGCTCGCGGCGGCCCTGGGCGTCGAGGACGCGGACGACCCGGCCGAGGCCGTCGTGGCGGCCGTCGCCGACGTCCGCGACGGGCTCGGGCTGCCCGCGCGGCTACGGGACACCGACGGGCCCGACCCCGACCAGTTCACCGACGTGGCACGCGCCGTCGTCGACGACCGGCTGGTCGTGAATCTCCCCGAGGGGCTAGAGCTGACCGTCGAGGACATGGAAAGGGTCCTCGAGGCCGCGTACTGAGCCGGCCCCGACGCGGGATATCGCCACTGAGGGGTCCCTACCCCGACAGAATCCCGTGAACGGGCAGTGCTCAGCGCAGCTTCTGTCGATGCCGAGCAGCGTACCGCCGACCCCTGCGGGTTCGTGGCACATATTGGGCAAAAAAGCAACAACTGACACGACAGGCGGTCTCCGCCATCGTTTTACTCCTACACTCGTGTAAAGAGGTATGGAGTACCACGACTCCGAGAAAGCAAAAGAGGTTGCGACGAGGGTTGAGGCGTTCATGGAGGAGGAGGTGCTTCCCCGCGAGCGGGAGGCGCTTCGAACCCGTGACCTGGTCTCCGAGTCGGAGATCCACGACTTCTGGGAGCAGTCGAAGGAGCGAAACCTGTTCGCCCCGCAGGTGCCCGAGGAGTACGGCGGGCAGGGGCTGGGCTTTCGGGATATGCTGCCCTCCTTCGAGCAGGTCGGTCGGTCGCTGATGGGTGCGCTCTCGATCCGCGCGAACGCCCCCCAGGAGGGGAATATGCACACCCTCGACATCGCGGGCACGGAGGAGCAGAAGGAGGAGTTCCTCCGACCGCTGGTGCAGGGTGACATCCGAACGGGCTTCTCGATGACCGAGCCAAACCAGGGCGCAGGCTCGGACCCGAAGATGCTCCGGACCACCGCCGAGAAGGACGGCGACGAGTACGTCATCAACGGTCACAAGTGGTGGACCTCCGACGGGTACAACGCCGACGTTCTGCTGGTGATGGCCCGGACGGACATGGACGCCCACCCCTACGAGGGGACCTCGCTGTTCCTGGTGCCGACGGACCTCGACGGCGTGGATATCGTCCGTAACATCCCCCATCTCGGCGGGCACGGCATCGTCGACATGGAGCGCGGTCACGCCGAGGTGAAGTACCAGAACGTCCGCGTCCCCGAGGAGATGCTGCTCGGCGAGGAGGGTGGCGGCTTCCGGCTCGCCCAGCTTCGGCTCGGCGGCGGCCGGCTGACCCACTGTATGCGTTACTCCGGGATGGCCGAGCGCGCCCTCGAGATCTCGAAGTCGTATCTCCAGGACAGGGAGGCCTTCGGCGAGTCGCTGTCGGACAAACAGGCGCTGCGCCACCGGATCGCCGACGCGGAGACCGACCTGCACGCCGCCCGGACGATGGTCCGACACGCCGCTCGCGAACTCGACAACAGTGACGCCCGGATCGAGGTCGCGATGTCCAAGACCTTCACCGCAAACGTCACAAACGAGATCATGGACCTGGCGGTCCAGTGTCTCGGCGGTCACGGCATCAGCAAGGACCTGCCCGTCGCGCACTTCTACGAGAGCGTCCGGCCGTTCCGGATCGTCGACGGCGCCGACGAGGTCCACCGCCGCACCATCGCCCGCAACGCCTTCGAGGACGTCTACGACGAGGACATCGAGAACGTCGTCCGGTTCGACGACGAACTCGACAAGACGGAGTAAGTCGCCTCGCAGGCACAACGTCGACCCTTTTATCTGGTAGTCAGAGCGGAGCCCGAGTCGGAAACCCCGAACAACAGGAGGTGTTCGTTTGCGCCCACCGTGTGCAACGGTGGACAGGCTCCGCGCGCTGTCGCGACCCCGTGCCACGAACCGCGGGGGTCCTCGGGAGACGAGCGAAGCGAGGGGGCGGGCCGGCTGGGGCGGCGTGTGGTCGCGGACGGGACCCAAAGGGGCCTGGCTCCGGACACACGGAGCTCTCCTGTTGGTCCTGTTCCCGGGAGGCCGAACACGACGCACCGACCAGGTAGCTTCAAGTCCCTCCCGCGACCGGTCAGGGTATGGAGATCGGGACGATGCTTCCCACGCTCGAACTCGGCCCGGACCCGGCGCCGCTGCGTGCGTACGCACAGGGCGTCGAGGCGGCCGGCTACGGGCACATCCTGGCCTCGGACCACGTCCTCGGCGTCGACCCGGACCGCGACTGGGATGGCCCCTACGACAACGACGACCTGTTCCACGAGCCCCTGACCACCCTCTCACATCTCGCGGCGGTCACCGACAGCCTCTCCTTTGGGACCGCGATCCTCGTTCTCCCACAGCGACAGACCGCCCTGGTCGCAAAGCAGGCCGCCCAGGTCGACCGCTTCTGCGGTGGAGGGTTCCGGCTGGGCGTGGCGGTCGGCTGGAACCCCCTGGAGTACGTCGCGCTGGGTCAGGAGTTCGAGGACCGGGGGCCGCGGATGACCGAGCAACTGGACGTGCTCGAGCGGCTCTGGACCGAGGCGGCCGTCGAGTTCGAGGGCCGGTTTCACGACCTCCCAGGCGTTGGGGTCAATCCCCGACCAGCGGGGTCGGTCCCGCTGTGGCTCGGGGGGACCGCCGACCCCGTCAAGCGGCGGATCGCGGAGAAGGGTGACGGCTGGATCCCCCAGTTCGACCCCGCCGAGGACCCGGACGGGGCCGAGACCGAACTCGCCGACCTCTACGGGTACGTCGAGGAAGCCGGCCGCGAGCCCGAGGAGGTCGGCCTCCAGGGCCGGATGGGCGTCGAACCCGGCGAACCCGACGAGTGGGTCCGGCAGGCGGCGGCCTGGCAGGACCTCGGCGCCGACTTTCTGGCAGTCACCACACAGGGACAGGGGTTAGACGGTGTCGACCAACACCGCGACCTCTTGGAGGCGGTCGCCGAGACGCTTGCCGGCGTTGGCCTGCTAGAGCCGGCACAGCCGTGAGCGCTGCCGGACGGGCGGATAGATAGCTTTTACTGGCGCCTGCTCGGCCGTCCCGACGTGGACGCCAACGACCGGACACTGACCGCCTTCACGATGTTGGGGCACGCCACCTTCCACACCTACGAGCTGGTGATCCCGGTGTTCGTGGCCATCTGGATCGACGCGTTCACCGCGTCGCCGGCGCTGCTGGGGCTGGTCGCCGGTGCGAGCTACGGGCTGGTCGGGGTCGGGGCCCTCCCCAGTGGCGTGCTCGCGGACCGGGTTGGCTCGAAGCGGCTGGTGCTCGTCTGCCTGGTCGGGATGGGGGCGGCCTTCGGGCTGGTGAGCGTCGCGCCCACGCTGCCCGTCCTGGCGGTTGCGCTGCTCCTGTGGGGGGCGGCGGGGAGTATCTACCACCCGGCCGGACTGGCGCTGCTCAGCCGCGGGGCAAAGGCCCGCGGGACCGCCTTTGCCTACCACGGCGCGGCCGGCAACGTCGGTGTGGCGGTGGGGCCGCTGCTCGCGGCGGTGTTACTGGTCGTGTTCGACTGGCGGGCGGTCGCCGCTGTCCTGGTCGTCCCGGCGCTGGTGGCCACGGTCGCCGGCTGGCGCCTGGAGTTCGACGAGACCGCGGGCAGCGCCGCCCGGGACGCCACCGTCGACTCCGGCACGACAGACAGCCTCCGGGGCTTTCTGACCGACTCGCGGCTCCTGTTCACCGGTGGCTTCGTCCTCGTGCTGGTGGTCGGCGTGCTCTACGGGCTCTACTACCGTGGGGCGGTCACCTTCCTGCCGGAGGTGCTTGCCGGTCTCCCGCTGTTCGAGCCCGTCGAGGTGTACGGCCGGGCGGTTGCGCCCAGCCAGTACGTCTACTCCGGGCTGCTCCTGCTGGGCGGGGTTGGCCAGTACACCGGCGGGTGGCTCGTCGACCGGCTGCCCATCGAGCGGGTACTGGTCGGGAGCTACGCGGCGCTTGCCGCCATTGCCGTGGTGTTCATCCCCGCCGCCGACGCCGGGCTGTGGCCGCTGTTGACCGTCGCCGCCGCCTTCGGGTTCTGTGCGTTTCTGGTCTCACCCGTCAACCAGGAGGCCATCTCGGCGTACTCCGGGGCCGACGTGCGCGGGCTCTCCTTTGGCTACAGCTACACCGCAATCTTCGGCGTCGGGGCGCTTGGCTCCTCGCTGGCCGGACTCGTGCTCACCCGGTCGACGCCGGCGGTTCTGTTCGTGGTGCTCGCGGGGCTTGCCGGCTGTGCGGCGCTGCTGGCCGGCGCCCTTCTGGTCCGGTCCTGATCAGACCGTCCAGCCGACGAAGTCGTCCTCGGGCGTGACCCCCATCGCGTCCAGCGTCCGGGCGGTCGCGACGTAGTGGCTGGCGAGCATCGCCACGCCGACGGCCGTCTCCACGTCGTAGCTATCGACGACACGTTCGTAGTCGGCGTCCCGTGGGTCGCCCTGGGTGACACCGTGGGCGTACGCCGCGAGGGTGGCGTCGTCGTCGTCGAGTTCACCCAGGTGACCCGTGCTGATGGCGTTGATCTCCGCGTCGGTGACACCGGCCTCCCGGCCCAGCCGGACGTGCTGGTGCCACTCGTACTCGTGTTCGAGCGCCCTGGCGGCGGCGAGGATGACGACCTCCCGTTCGCGCTCGGGAAGGATTTCCCACAGCCGCGTGGAGTAGCGGAGATACCACTGCAGCTGTTTCGGGGCGTTTGCCATCCCGCGGAAGATGTCCGCCTCGCCGACGTCGTTGTCGGTGAACAGATAGCGGTACTCCTCGTCGACCTCCTCGGCCTCTAACAGCGGGACGCGTGCCATACCTGAGGGTGGGCGGGAGTCATGAAAAGAGCGCGGATACCGGGACCCGGGTCCCTCACTCGGCGGACTCGGTCTCTGCCCCGGGCTCGCGGCGGGCGATCATCCCGAGGCCGACCCAGGAGATGACGACATCACCGTCCTGGTTGACCCCCTCCATTCGCGTGTCGACGTAGCCCCGTCGGGGGTCACTCTCCGAGCGACGCTTGTCGACGACCTCGGTGCGGAGGTGTAGCGTGTCACCGGGTTTGACCGGCTGTTTCCAGCGGAGTTCGTCGACGCCGCGGGCACCCATGCTCGCGCGGTCGTCGAGTTCGCCGTCGACGATCATCCGCATGCAGATGGCGGCGGTGTGCCACCCCGAGGCGACGAGTTCGCCAAAGGCCGACTCCTTTGCGGCCTCCTCGTCGGTGTGGAACGGCTGGGGGTCGTACTGGCGCGCGAACTCGAGTATCTCCGCCTTCGTGACGTGGTACTCGCCAAACTCGTGGGTGTCGCCGGTCTCGATGTCCTCGTAGTATTTCATCGCCCGTCGCTCCGTGTGCGGCCGGCAAGAAGGTGTCGCGTCCTCAGTCGGTGGGGCTCTCGGCGGCCGGTTCGACGCCGTCGGCGGTCCGCTGCTTCCGGACCCGGAGGTAGAGCAGGAGCGCACAGAGGGTGGCCAGCAGCCCCGCGGCGACGGCGATGGCAAAGGCGATCCGGTAGCCAAGCGCGGAGTAGACGCGGGTGCCGTTGACCATCTCGCCGGTCCAGTAGGCGTCAAGCGCCGCGCCGAGTACGACCGGGAAGACGGCCGCGCCGAGCCAGCCCATACTGTTGACCAGGCCGATGACGGTCCCGCTCGCGGCCTCGGGATGGCGCTCCTTCATGACGGTGTAGGCGAGTGGGATCCCGCCACGGAGCACCCGGGAGAACAGGAAGACCGCCCCCACCAGCAACAGGGGGATAGAGCCGAAGACCGCAAAGACCCCCCAGGTCAGCATGAACATCACCGCCGAGAGGACGATGAACTCCGCGCGACGGCCGACCTTGTCCGAGAGCCAGCCAAAGAGCGTCGGGCCAATCATGCCGCCAACGTTCCCGGCGAGCAGATAGACCGACGCCTCCGTCACCGAGATGCCGTAGGACTGGACGAGATAGGGGATCCCCCACAGGCCGAAGATCGTGATGCCGACCCCCGTCATGAAAAAGAGCATGACCCCGAGTAGCCACGTCTCCGCCTCGCTGACGGCGTTTTTGACGTACC
Organism: Salinirussus sp.; assembly: GCA_028275005.1. GTDB lineage: Archaea > Halobacteriota > Halobacteria > Halobacteriales > Haloarculaceae > Salinirussus. The sequence continues at coordinate 1,658 of JAQCNN010000235.1, read as the reverse complement.
GCTTCAGGTCACTCACGGTGACGTCGGGCCGGTCGGGGACGTTCTGAATCGGCTCCAACCCGGCCGCTTCCGGGGTGTCCTGGGAGAGGAGGACAACGCCGGCCGCGATGACGAGCCCCGCGAGCCCGAGTCCGACGACCGTCCCCCGCCAGCCGAAGGCGGAGATAGCGACCGCGAGTGGCGTGGTCGCGGCCAGCCCACCGAAGATCCCGACGGTGAAGGTGACACCCGTCATCGTCCCGAACTCGTCGGGCCGGTACCAGTTCGCACAGTACCGGAGCGCCGCGATGAAGAGGACGCTCGCCCCGAACCCGACACAGAGCCGGCCGAGAAAGGCAACGGCGTAGGTGGTCGCCACACCGAACGCGATGGCGCCGGCGCTCATCAGCCCCGTCCCGGTCGCGGCGATTGCCCGCGCCCCGAACCGGTCGGTCAACAGCCCCGCCGGCACCTGCAACAGCGCGTACAGGTAGAAAAACGAGGAGTGGAGCAGGCCGAGACTGGTCGCACTCGTGTCGAACGCCTGCATCAGCTGTTCGGAGAGCACGGCGGTCGAGGTCCGGTGGAGGCTCACGAGAAAGAACGCCGAGACGAGCAGTCCCCAGCCCAGCCACCGGCGCTTGTAGGGGTCGGAGAGTAAGTTCATCTGCTCTGCGGTTCGTCACCACATCACATAAAGTTCCGGTCACGGCCGCCGGGTCGTGACCGGCCGGTCTCGCTGGCCCACATCCCGGCGGATAACTTAGACTGCCGACTGTACGTCTGTAACGAATTTCGCGACCTCGGGGTCGCGGATATCTTCAAACAGTTACAGCCAGCAGTATTAAGCCCGAACCGGCGTTCGGACCCGCATGGTCGATGCCACCGTCACGCCCGTCGACAGAGGCACCATGCACCTCGACGAGAACTACGCCATCGAGCACGCAACTGTCGCCACGGCGAGCGAGCCAACCCCGGAGGCCGAGCGGGTCGCGGGCAAAGTCTACAATCTCGTGGTCGACCACCCCGAGACGACACTGCTGTGGGACACCGGTTCACACCCGGCGGCCGGGGACGGACGCTGGCCGGACGCACTCTACGACGCCTTCGAACACGCCGACGCCGCCGAGCGTGACCTCCCGACTGCGCTGGGGGAGGTCGGCTACAGTGTCGCCGACATCGACTGTGTCGTCCAGTCACACCTCCACGTCGACCACGCAGGTGGGCTCCACCACTTCGCCGGCACCGACGTCCCGGTCTACGTCCACGAGGCGGAGCTCAAGCACGCCTACTACTCGGCAAAGACCGGCGAGGGCTCTGGTGGCTACCTCACCGAGGACTTCGACCACGACCTGCACTGGCAGGTGCTCCACGGCGACGAGACCCACTTCGAGGGCGTCGACTTTCTCCACCTCCCCGGGCACACCCCCGGTCTCGTTGGGCTGCGCGTGGACATCGACGGCTACGGGACGGCGCTGTTCATCGGGGACCAGGCCGACGAGCGGGCGAACTACGACGAGGGGGTCCCGATGGGCGGCGGACTGCTCTGGAGTAGCCAGCACTGGCGCGAGAGTCTGCGGCGGGTGAGAGACCTCCAGCGACGGACCGACGCCGAGGTCTTCTGTGGCCACGCGTCGGAGGACTTCGAGCGGCTGCGGGGTGGCTTGCCGTAGTGGGCC
>JAQCNN010000228.1 GCA_028275005.1 Salinirussus sp. | reverse complement strand
CAGGGGTTGCTGGGGTCGATCCCGGACCTACAGGACCCACAGCCACGGCTCCAGCCGATCGAGGGCAACGTCCCCAGCCTGGTCGACGAGGAGATGGGTGACCGGTGTTACTTCGCGGACCGGTGTCCAAAGGCGATGGAGGCCTGTCTCGAGGAGCCCGCCGAGCGGGATGCCGCGGGGGGCAGCGAGCATCGGGCGAAGTGTGTCCTGACCGACCGCGAGTACGCCCCGAGCGAGGCGCTCCCGGCCGACTACTTCGAGGACAGAGGTGACAGGGATGCGTGACGGGGCGCCGCTGGTCGAGGTCGAGGGGCTGGAGAAGTACTACTACGAGCAGGACACGGTCCTCGACCGGCTGCTGGGCCGTGAGCCCGTGAGTGTGAAGGCCGTCGACGGGATCGACTTCGAGATCTACGAGGGGGAGACGCTTGGACTGGTCGGCGAGTCCGGCTGTGGCAAGTCGACGACCGGCGAGACCCTGCTGCGGCTACGGGAGGCAACCGAGGGACAGGTGCGGTTTAACGGCGAGGAGCTGTTCGAGATGAGCGACGCCGACCTCACGCAGTTCCGCCGGCAGGCCCAGGTGGTCTTTCAGGACCCCTTCTCCAGTCTCGACCCGCGGATGACCGCCGGCGAGATCATCACCGAGCCGCTGGACATTCACAACATCGCCGACCGCGCGGAACGCCGCGAGCGGGCGGTCGACCTGCTCGAACGGGTCGGACTCTCCGCCGACCAGGTCGACCGCTACCCAAACGAGTTCTCCGGCGGCCAGCGCCAGCGGATCGGGATCGCTCGCGCGCTCGCGCTCGAACCCGACTTTATCGTGCTCGACGAACCCGTCAGCGCGCTGGACGTCTCGGTCCAGGCCCAGGTGCTCAACCTGCTCGAGGACCTCCAGGCGGAGTTCGACCTCACCTACCTCTTTATCGCCCACGACCTGAGCGTCGTCCGACACATCTCCGACCGGGTGGCCGTGATGTATCTCGGGGAGGTCGTCGAGACCGGCACAGTCGAGGACATCTTCGAGAGCCCCGCCCACCCCTACACCCAGGCGCTACTCGAGAGTGTTCCCCGGGCGAGCACCGACGAACAGGGTCGTCGGGTCGACGCCCTGGAGGGTGACGTACCCTCGCCGCGGGAGCCGCCCGCCGGCTGCCGGTTCCACACCCGTTGTCCGTACGCCCGCGAGGCCTGTCGGGGGGAGGACCCCGCCGCCGTCGAGGTCGAACCGGACCAGTACGCCGCCTGCTTCCGGGCTGTCGACGACCACCCGTACTGGGACAGCGAGCCACTCGAACACGCGGAGGCCGAGGCTCGTGGGGGCTGATACTGCTGGCTGTAACTGTTTGAAGATATCCGCGACCCCGGGGTCGGGAAATTCTTCACAGACGTACAGCCGGCAGTATGAGCGGGGGTGGGGGTTGCCGTCAGGTCGGTGACGAGGAGAACAGTCCTTGCTCGGGCCCGCCCGATTTCTGTACCGACCGAACCATCAGCGGTCACAGCGGATCGAGGAGGAGTAGCCCTAGCTGGATTCGAACCAGCGTCAGCGGCTCACTTCCGCGGACGGCCGCGCCGAACGCGTCCAAAGGCCGCTATGATTGGCCACTACACCACAGGGCTTCTACCAGTCGGTAGCGCCGTCGAACACAAGTAGATTACTCTCTGTCCGGTCGGGTCGGGGCCCGGCCGGCGGGCGTGTCGGACGAGCCCCACTCCCGGGTAGCCACAGCCGCGGCGACAAAAGTTATATTATGATAGTGATTGACAACCGACCATGAGCTCCGAAACCGCTCAGCCGGCCCGGGACAGCGAGCAGAGCACCGAGCGGCCACTGCCGCCGTATCCGACGGAGCTCGGGCCCCCGGAGTTGCACTTTTTTCACCAGATACGCGACCGACTGGGGTTCGGCGAGAAGGCGCTCGACGGCCGTGACCGCTACCGGATGAAGATCGTCGGCCAGGGGGACACGTATATCCTCGGTCACCCGGACCACCTGGAGCAGGCGCTGCTCAGTGACATGGACAAGTTCCGGAAGACAAAGGACAATCTGATCGCCTTTGGCGAGGGGTTGCTCGCCGTCGAGGGCGAGGAGTGGCAAAAGCAGGCGGAGACACTCCAGCCGCTGTTCCGGCGCGACAGCGTGATGGACTACGCCGACGGGATGGTCGAGCAGGTGCGCCGCCGGACGGCCCGCTGGAGCGATGGGGACCAGTTCGAACTCCAGCGGGAGTTCACCGACATGACCCTCGACGTCATCTTCGCCACGCTGCTCGGTCGGGAGCTCGAACTCGACGGGAACCACGACCTCCGGGAGGCCGCCGAGAACCTCCACGAGTGGTTCGTCCCCACCTCCTACTTCCTGCCCGACTGGGTGCCAACGCCCTCGCGCCGCCGGTTCAAGCAGGCCAAAGAGACCCTCGAACAGGAGTCACAGCGGCTGCTCGAGGAGAAGGCCGGCGACGCGCCGGCGAACCCGATGGAGGCCGACGACCTGCTCTCGTTGCTCGTCGGGCTCCGGGAGTCCGGGGTGGCCGAGGACACCGGGATGCTCACCGACGAGCGGCTGCGCGACCAGATGGTGACGATGATCTTTGCCGGCCACGACAC
>JAQCNN010000227.1 GCA_028275005.1 Salinirussus sp. | reverse complement strand
GACTTCGTCGACTTTCCCGACGACCTGGGGATGTACGGCCACCGCAACTCCGTCGACCGGACGTTCAAGCGGGTGATGAACGAGGGCAAGGAGAACTTCCTGCCTATCGTCACCGGCCACCAGGGCGAGCCACGGGCGATGCTGACCCGGATGGGCCGCGGGGAGACCCCATACGAACTCGACGACGGCGACAAGGTCCTCTTCTCGGCGCGGGTCATCCCCGAACCGACAAACGAGGGCCAGCGCTACCAGTCCGAGCGTCTACTCGGGATGCAGGGTGCCCGGATCTACGACGATATCCACGTCTCGGGCCACCTCAACCGGGAGGGCCACTACGAGATGCTCGACACCCTCCAGCCCCAGCACGTGGTCCCCGCTCACCAGAATATGAGCGGCTACGCCCCGTACGTCGACCTTGCTGAGAACCAGGGCTACAAGCTCGGCCGTGACCTACACGTCACACGGAACGGCAATCTGCTCACTCTCGTCGAGGGGTAGATGTCGGGGCAGCAGGCGGTCGAGCGGGCGGTCACCAACCGTCGGGAGCGGGTCAACAGCGCCATCGACGAGGACCTCCCGCTCGTCGAGCCCGAACGGCTCTACGAGGCCTCCCGCTACCTCCTGCGGGCCGGCGGCAAGCGACTCCGACCGACCGTGCTGTTGCTCGCGGCCGAGTCACTCGCGGATGTCCCCCCGCTCTCGACAGACTACCGCTCCTTTCCGGCCACCGAGGGCGAGGTGGACGTCATGCGGGCGGCGGTCAGCGTGGAGATCATCCAGTCCTTTACGCTGATCCACGACGACATCATGGACGACGACAGCGTCCGACGTGGGGTGCCGGCGGTCCACCAGGAGTTCGACGTCTCGACGGCCATCCTCGCGGGCGACACCCTCTACTCGAAGGCCTTCGAGAACATGCTGAAGACCGGAGCGCCGGCCGAGCGGTCGGTCCGGGCGCTCTCCGAACTCGCGACCACCTGCACCGAGATCTGTGAGGGACAGTCGATGGATATCGACTTCGAGGGGCGGGCGGCGGTCACCCCTGACGAGTATCTGCGGATGGTCGAACTGAAGACTGCGGTGTTGTACGCCGCCGCGGCGTCGATCCCGGCGGTCATCCTCGGGCACGACGACGCCGTCGAACCGCTTCACAGCTACGGCCTCGACATCGGGCGCGCCTTCCAGATCCAGGACGACCTGCTCGACCTGACGACGCCGACCGAAAAGCTCGGCAAACAGCGTGGAAGTGACCTCGTCGAGGGCAAACAGACCCTCATCACGGTCCACGCTCGTAACCAGGGTGTGGACGTTGACGACCTGGTCGACGCGGAGTCGGTGGAGGCGGTGACCGAGGCGGAGGTCGACGACGCACTCGACCGGCTTGCGGCGGCCGGCAGTATCGAGTTCGCCCGCCAGCGAGCCCGCGGGCTCGTCAGGAGCGGAAAAAATCACCTCAACGCGCTTCCGGACAACAGGGCAAGCGACCTGCTCGACTCCATCGCGGACTACCTCATCGAGCGGGAGTACTGACTACAGCTTTCGTTCGGCGTCCTCGGCGAGTTCGCGCATCCGCTTGCCCACCCGGCCGGCGTCGGAGAACTCGTCCTCACTCATCGCGTTAGCCAGGGCGTTCCCCAGCACGAAGACGGCGTGTTTGTGCTCGCTTTTCGACATGTGGACGTCGTCGGGGGTCACGTCGAGCTCCTCGTAGGGGTCGAACAGCGCGGGGTCGACCTGCTCCAGCCCGGCGAAGTAGCCCTTGATCATGACCATCTGCTCGTGGAGCTCGAGCAGCTCGTCTTTGTGCATGCCCGAGGATACGACGGACACGCGGTTAAACCTTGCCTGAGAGCCGATACCAGAAGGCTGCTATCAGAAGACGTACTCGTCGTCGTGGCCCATCATTCCGTCGTCCTCGTACCCCGGCTCCTCCTCCTCGTCTGTCGGACCACTCGTCTTGTAGGCTTTCAGTCCGGTGGAAAGCAGGTCTTCGACCGCCTCCTCACGGTTGAGGAACTCGCCTCGCTCGACCAGCTGAGCGATCTGCATCTCGAGTTGCTCAGGGATGGTTATCTCTACCTTTGACATCGCAACACGTCTCGCTTGTATAGAGGTGTATTTAAACCTGACGGGGAATGTTCCCGGAGGCCAAAACTCTCCTTCCGGAACACAAACTGAACTTTTCGGAGGCAGACGTGAGTTTTTAGCTTGCTAAGCCTCTTAGGTGGGCCGGGCTCGTGGGTGGGCAGGCACGCACCGCCGGCCGTGTGGACCCCCGGGTGGTATAGTTAGGTCCAAATGTTCGGGTCTCGTAGCCCGAGCCGATGGAACGACCGCGCGGCGACGAGCGGGCCGGGGCGCAGGCGGCCGAGGGGGCCGTCCGCTGGTGCCGTGTCGAGGGGAGCTCCGTCAAGCCGCTGCTGCGGGCGGTCGGTCGCCCGCGGGTCGCGTGGGCGGATGCGACGACGACCGCCGTCGCCGGTGGAGCGGCGGCGACCGTCACGGCCGACGGCGCCGACCGGTTCGAGCACGTTCGCGAGCGTGCCGAGGCGGTCTTCGCCGGGCTGGCGGTGCCGGTCGACCTCCCCGCGGCTGCCCGGCCACGGCTCTACGGGGGCTTTGCCTTCCACGAGGGACACACCGACCCCGGACCGGGGGCAACCTGGCACGGCTACCCCGGCGCGCTGTTTACGTTGCCGGCCGTACAGCTGTCGCTCGCGGACGGTCACGGCTGGCTGACTGTGGCTGCCACCGGGCCCGACGCCGGCGAGCGCGCCGAGGCCCGGCTACAGCGGTGGCACGACCGGCTCGTGGCGGTGCCTGACTACGGCCCGGCCGGGCCGCCGGGTGTGGCAGACAGCCAGCCCACCCCCTCGCTCGCGGGCTGGCGCCGGCAGGTGACCGACGCGACCGCCAGCGTGCGCCGCGGGGACCTCCGGAAGGTCGTGCTTGCCCAGTCCCTGGCGGTCGGTCTGGCGGGTGAGCTCGATGTCGTGGACACGCTCGACCGGCTCAGCGACACATACCCCGGCTGCTTTCGCTTTCTGGTCGAGCCCGGGCGCGGGGGGACATTCTTCGGGGCGACCCCCGAGCGACTGGTCTCACTCGAGGGGCGGACCGTCCAGACGGAGGCGCTCGCGGGCTCGACGGGGCGGGGTGACACGCCGGCCGAGGACCAGTGGCTCGCCTCCGAACTGCAGGACAGCGAGAAGGACGTCCACGAACACGAGTTGGTTACCGACGCGGTTCGCGACCAACTCACCCCGCTTGCGGCCTCCATCCGGACGGGAACCCGGACAGTCAGGCGGCTTGCGACCGTCCAGCACCTCCGGACGCCGATACAGGCGACACTGAACCGCGACGAACACGTCCTCTCGCTCGTCGAGGCGTTACACCCGACGCCGGCGGTCGGGGGGTTGCCCCCCGACGCGGCGCTGCGGACCATCCGGGAGACCGAGGCGTTCAATCGCGGGTGGTACGCCGCCCCTGTCGGGTGGTTCGACGCCGCGGGCGACGGGGCCTTTGGGGTCGCGATCCGGTCGGCGCTGGCCCGCGAGGACGCCGCGACACTGTTTGCCGGCGCGGGTATTGTCGGCGACAGTGACCCCGACAGCGAGTGGGACGAACTGCAACTGAAGTACCGGCCCGTGATGGACGAACTGGAGTGACCCCGCCGTGAGTGCACCGAACCGGAACACCCTGTGGGGGCGGGTCATCGCCGAGGAACTCGCGGCGACGGGTGTCGAGGCGGTCTGTGTCGCGCCCGGGAGCCGGTCGACGCCGCTGACGGTCGCGGTCTCCGAGCACCCCCAACTCGAGGTCCTCTCTCACCTCGACGAGCGGTCGGCGGCCTTCTTCGCGCTGGGGCGTGGCCGCCGGACGGCGGCGCCGACGGCGCTTGTCTGCACCTCCGGCACGGCGGCGGCGAACTTCCACCCGGCGATACTGGAGGCCAGTGAGTCCCGGGTGCCACTACTGGCGCTGACCGCCGACCGACCACCGGAACTGCAGGACAGCGGCGCCAACCAGACCACCGACCAGACGGCCCTCTACGGGGACGCGGTCCGGTACTACCGGACGCTCCCGGAGCCAAAGCCGGACGCGCGGACGCTCCGCTCGCTGCGGACGACCGTCGACCGCGCGGTCGCCGAGACGACGGGGTCCCCGCCCGGGCCGGTCCACCTGAACGTCCCCTTCCGCAAGCCCCTGGAGCCGGTCGAGGTGTCCGGGGACATCCCCGAGGGCTTCGAGCGCGAGCACCCGGAGGCGGCGACCGGGCGGGGGGGCCCATTCGTCACCAGGACCCGTGGGGAGACCCGGCTACGGCGTGCGGACGTCCAGGCACTCGCCGGCGCGGTCGAGGGGGTCGACCGTGGGCTGGTGGTCTGTGGCCCGGCAGACGAGCCAACGCCGGCCCGGCCGGCGCTGCGCCGACTCGCCGAGGCCACCGGCTTTCCCGTGCTCGCGGACCCGCTGTCCGGGCTGCGGTTTGGGGCACACGTCGACCGGACGACCGTCTGTGGGGGGTACGACTCGTATCTCGACGGGGCAGAGGCGTGGGCCGACCCCGAGTTCGTGCTTCGGTTCGGCGCGTCACCGACCTCGAAGGTGCTCCGGACATATCTCGCGGCCGCCGACGCCCGGCAGGTTGTCGTCGACCCGGCAGGCGGGTGGCGGGAGGCAGCGTTCACCGCCACCGACCTCGTGGCCGCCGACCCGTCGCCGCTGGCCGACGAACTCGCCGCCGCGGTCGAGGAGGGCGGCAGCCCCGACTGGCACGGACGCTTTGCCGACGCCGAGGCCGACTACTGGCCGCTGGTGGCCGAAGCCTGTGAGGAGCGCCTCTTCGAGGGTGCGGTCCTCCACGAGGTCGCCCGCCGTCTGCCGGACCCCGCGACGCTGTTTGTCTCGAACAGCATGCCCGTCCGTGACCTGGACCGCTTTGGCCGGCCACGGGCCGCCGACGTTCGGGCCCTCGGGAACCGGGGTGTCAGCGGCATCGACGGGGTCACCTCGACGGGGCTGGGTGCCGGCAGCGCGACCGACGACCCGCTCGTGGTCGTCACCGGCGACCTGGCGTACTACCACGACATGAACGGGTTGCTGGCGCTGGGGCGGTGTGACGTCGAGGCCACGATTGTCCTCGTGAACAACGACGGCGGGGGTATCTTCCACAAGCTCCCTATCGAGGCGTTCGACCCCCCGTTCACCGAGCAGTTCAAAACCCCCCACGGCCTGGAGTTCGAGCCGACCGGCGAGGTCTACGACCTGGCGTTTGCCAGTGTCGGAAGCCGTGAGGAGTTCACCGACCGCTTCGAGGGGAGTCTCGGCCGCGAGGGGACACAGGTCATCGAGGTGACGGTCGACGGGGAGGCCAGTCACCGCTTTCGCGAGCAACTCCACGACCGGGTCTGTGACGCGGTCTGACCGCCGTCACCGGATGGCGACCCAGACGAGCGCCGACAGCCCCAGCGGCACGCCCGTTGCGACCGCGACGACCGCGCCGGGGACCGAGACCAGCGGGACCCCGAGTGCGACGAGAACGGCCGGTCCGAGGACGAACCAGGTCCCGAAGACGACCATCCCCACCTCCGGGACCGACTGGAGGTAGGCGACGACCCCGAGCGCACAGCCGGCAACGAGCACCCGCGCGAGCAGCGGGAAACCCGGAAAGAGCATCCCCCCGACGAGGACCGGGTAGGCGAGAACCGTCGTCGTCAACAGGACCAGCGACGGGCCGACCGGCGAGAGACGGCTGCTGTGGACCCCGTCCTCGGTGCGATGGACCGCGTACGGCGAGTTGGGGTTCCAGGCCCGGGCGGCGCCCGCCTGTGCCTCCCGGTGGCCCGACCACGACGGGGATCCGACGTGTTCACGAGCCTCCCGGCTGTCGTCTGTCCCGGCCGGGCCGCCGCTGTTGTCGGGGTGCTCCCGGTGCCCCGTCGCCGTCTCCTGGGCGGTAGGACTGGCCCTCTCACGGTCAGGCCCGGGCCCGGGCCCGGAGACCGTGTCCTGTCCGCCCAACCCCGCGTCGGTCTCGTCGAGCCCGAGATACGCCTCGTGACCCAGCCGGTCGTAGCGGGCCCGCTCGTCCGCGTCGGTGAGGGTGTCACGCGCCTCGATGAGCCGCTGGGTCCGGTCGCTCGCGTCGGCCGCATCGCTGACGTCGGGGTGGGTCTCCTTCAGCCGCTCGCGGTAGGCTCGCCTGATCTCCGCTGTCGACGCCTGTGGCGACACCTCGAGCAGGTCGTAGTAGGTTCCGGTCACTGCCTACCCGGAGGTTACCGTCGTCGCTAAAAAACCTCTCGTGGTGTTCGGGTTATGGGCTCCCGGTCCGACCGCTCTAGCGGTTGGCACCGCTCGTCGGACAGCGGACCCGTGGTCGCCGCGGGCATCGACGCGGTCCCCGGACCCTCCGTCGCCGAAAAGCACATTCGCATCGACCGTCGACAGTTGTGTATGGGACTTGGCAAGGATTTCCTGAACGGCATCGTCTCCGTCGCGATCAGCGTTGGAATCACCGTCTACCTCGCCGACGACGGCGAGGAGTATGACTTGACTGACATGGCACTGTCGGTTGCGATATCGGCGTTTCTGTCCGGGCTGTTCAGCTCGCGATTCGGCGGCGAGTAACCTGCCGACGCGACCCCCCGATACCGCTCAGCACCGATGGAGCGACTCCCAGACGAGAACGGGTCGTGGTTCGGCGACAGCGGCGGTGACGACGCTGTCGCGCAGGTGGTCTGTCACGTCGACATGGACTGCTTCTATGCGGCCTGTGAGCGGCTGCGCGAGCCAGCGCTGCGTGGCGAGCCGGTGGTCGTCGGGATGGGTTACGAGCCGGGAGCGACCGACGGCGCGGTCGCGACCGCGAGCTACGAGGCCCGGGAGTACGGCGTCGAGAGTGCACAGGCCATCTCGACCGCGCTCGAGGCACTCCCCCGGAAGATCGAGGCGGCGACCGACCCCGACCTGAGCGTCGAGGACGCGGGCTTCTACCGACCGGTCGACCTGGACTTTTACGAGTCGGTCGGGGCCGAGGTAAAGACGCTACTCCACGAGCGGGCCGGAACCGTCCGGGAGGTGAGTATCGACGAGGCGTATCTGGACGCCAGCGGCGTCGGCTGGGGCGGCGTCGAGCCCTTCGCCCGCGAACTGAAGGCGACGGTCGAGCGCGAAGTCGGCGTCACCGCGAGCGTCGGCGTTGCGCCGACGATGAGCGCCGCGAAGGTCGCCAGTGACCGCGACAAGCCCGACGGGCTGGTCGTCGTGGAACCCGGCCAGGTCCGGGAGTTCTTTGCCCCGCTGGACGTCGAGGCGGTCCACGGTGTCGGCCCGGTCACCGCCAGCGAGCTCCGGGAGATGGATATCGGGACCGCCGGCGACCTGGCAGCGGCCGACCCGGACCGACTGGCCGACCGCTTCGGCGAGCGGGGGCTGGCGGTCCGGCGGTACGCCCGCGGCGAGGACGACCGGGGTGTGGAGCCGACCGGCCGGCCAAAGAGCCTCTCGCGGGAGTCCGCCTTCTCCGAGGCGACCGCAGCGCCGACCCGTCAGCGCGAGCGTCTGCGGACGCTCGCGGCGGCCGTCGCCGCCCGCGCCGAGCGGAAGGGTGTCCTCTACCGGACGATCGGGATCAAGGCCGTCGAGCCACCCTTCCAGGTCAACACCCGGGCCGAGTCGCTGCCGGGCCCGGTCGCCGACGCGGACCTCGTCGAGGAGACGGCCCACTCGCTGTTCGAGGAGTTCGTCGGCGACCCGGTCCGGAAGGTCGGCGTCCGGGTCTCGAAGCTCTCGTTTGCCGACCGGGACCAGGCGAGCCTCGACTCCTACGCGGACAGCGACGGGTCGGCCGCCGGGCAGTCGGGACAGCGGTCGTTGTGGGAGTTTTAACCGAACCGGCCCGGGGGCCGGCGGTCAGGAGAGCCCGCCCTCGAGGTTCTCGAGGAGTTTCCCGACGAACAGCCCAAGCCGCGGGGAGACCTCGTCCTCGCCGGTCGGGTCGGCGGGCTGGGCGGCCAGTGTCTCCACGAACCGCCCGGAGTGGGTCATCGCCCGCATCATGTCCACGACATCGACGGTCAACCCTTCGTCGGAGGTGTCCATCCCCGGGTGGCGTTCCTTCTCCTCCGCGGAGTAGCGGATCGTCCAGGACGGACCCCCGACCACCCGCATGACGGCCTCGACGGAGCCGACCTCGAGCGCGCCGTCGTCGGTGCCGACGTAGACCGTGCCGTCCTCGACGACTGTCTCGTAGCGGGTCATAACGCGGGTGTGGATACCCTCACTTCGCCGGCCGGCTACAAAACGGTCGGGATGGTGACAGCCGGCTAGGGCCGACCCGAAGTGGCTCTGGTCCCCCCGCGTCGGTCACCCTGCACCCGCCAGCCGGAGCGACCGGCCCGACGGAGACACGACTGCTACTCCTCGCCGTCGACCGTGCGCCAGAGGTAGAGACTGGCGTAACTGCGGTACGGGGCCCACTGTTCTGCACGGGTTCGCATCTCCGTTCGGGTGAGGTCCGCCCCGAGTAGCCGCTCGATACCCCTCCGAACACCGAGGTCCCCGACCGGGAGGACATCGGGACGGCCGAAGGTGAACAGGAGCTGCATCTCGGCTGTCCACGGCCCGACACCTCTGATCGCAGTCAGTGTGTCGACGATCTCCTCGTTGGGGGCCGTGGCGAGGGATTCCTTGCAGTAGCCCTCTCTGTCGAAGACCGTCGCAACCGCTGTGACGTACTCCGCCTTCATCGCTGACAGCCCCGCGTCCCTCAGCACCTGCGTGTCGGCCGCGAGCACACCGCTTGGGGTGACCTCGACAGTGTCGAACAGCCGCCGGCGAATTGCACTGGCGCTCGCCACGGAGACCTGCTGACCGACGACCGAGTGGACCAGCCGCCGGAATAGGTCGTCACTCGGGTCCAGGTACAGCGGCCCGTGGGTCGTGACGAGGTCGCCTAGCTCCGGGTCGGTCTGTAAGGAGTCGTACGCCTCCGCTGCCTGCTCCTCGTCCCCCTTCACGGCTGCCTGCAGGGGGTACTCGCAAAAGGCACTGTTGAAACCCACAAACGGTGCCGGGCATCGCCGCCGGCGCACCGGAACGACGGCCCTGGGCGGGGCGAACCGTTACCTCTGTGAGCCGGGCGACGGGGCTTCACTCACCCATCCTAAGACCTCGCTTGCGTGTTCGTCCGGCGGAAAGACGGGGTAGAAGACGTGTTCGATCGTTTCGCCGGAGAGGACCATCGTCAACCGTCTCAGATACGTCTCACCCTCGATGTCGAACGTCGGGAGGTCGAGGTTCTCGGTCAGCTCCCACCCGGTGTCGCTGAGCATCTCGAAGGGGAGCTCCAAGCGGTCACGCGCTTCGCGCTGGTACTCGCTCGACTGGGTAGAGAGCCCGAACACCGCCTCGACTCCGTTCGAGCGGAGCGCGTCGTACTGTGTCTGGAACCCACGTGCCTCGGGCGTACAGCCCCGAGCACCCGGGACCGCCTCCCACCCCTCCGGTATCACGTCCTCGTCCGGCCGCCCGGTCATGGGGTAGACGTAGATGACAGTCCGAGACGGGAGGTCTCGGAAGGCAACGGTCGTCCCGTCGGTCGCAGGGAGCGATATTTCGGGCAGTCTCATTCCGCCGAGGTGGTCGGCCGCCCCGTCGTCCTCTGGCACTGGCAGGTCGTCCGGGAGTGGGAACTCGTCGGCCATGACCGACGCTAACACGCTCGTCAGTACAAACGTTCTGGTCGCACGCTTCCGGCCCTCCAGCCACCGGTGTGCGCCGGCTGGGGGCTCGGTGGGGAGTCACAGTCTCACGCGGCCAGACGGAGTGACCGACGGGGACCGTTGCACACAGTGTGCTCGGAGGGCCGAAGCGGTGGCAGGGCACAGTGTCAGGGGCAGGGGACGTGCTCAGGTGCCACCGCAGTCCCGTATAGATACCCCGGAGTAAAGAGCGGCGGCGGTCTGTTTCAGACTCGTCTGATGCGGAAAAGATACTTGTGCCAGGAGGGGACCAGCACGCACTTACCGGGGCAGACCGGAGCAACGGTATGCGCGTTGCCGACCGACAGCGGCGGGAGGGCGGTCGTGAGCGGCTGACGCTTGTCCCCGAGAGCCTCGACGACCTGTGGCACCTCTCGCACGTCGTCGAGCCCGGTGACCGTGTAGCGGGGGACACCACCCGGCGGATCCAGCGCAACGACGAGCAACTCCGGGACACGGGTGGCGAGCGTGAACACCTCTGGGTCGAACTCGCCGTCGAGGACGTCGAATTCGCCAAGTTCGCCAACCGGTTGCGGGTCGGTGGCGAGATCGCAGACTGCTCGCGTGAGGACCAACTGGGCCATCACCACACCATCAACGTCGAGACCCAGACCGAGATCGAGGTCGAGAAGGTCTGGAAACCCGACCAGCACGAACGGGTCGAGGAGGCCGTCGAGGCCACCGACAACCCCGATGTCGCCATCGCGACCGTCGAGGAGGGCCAGGCCTACATCCACACCGTTGCCCAGTACGGCACCGAGGAGCGGGCCTCGCTCTCGGGGACGACAGGAAAGGGCGAGTACGCCCGCTCGCGGGCGGAGCTCTTTGCCGACCTGACGGACGTGCTCGGCCGGTTGGACGTGGACGCGGTCATCCTCGCCGGGCCGGGCTTCACCAAACAGGACGCACTCGATCACATCGAGGAGAACACGGTGGAACTCGCGGAGTTGGTCACGACCGTCGACACCAGTGCCGTCGGCGACCGCGGGGTCCACGAGGTGCTCAAGCGTGGCGCCGTCGAGGAGGTCCACCAGCAGACCAGGATCGCCGAGGAGTCGGCGCTCGTCGACGAACTCACCGGGCGGATCGCCGAGGGTGCGAAGGTTGCCTACGGGCCGGACTCGGTCGCGGAGGCCGCCGAGTACGGGGCTGTCGAGACCCTGCTCGTGCTCGATGACAACCTCCGCCGGGAACGCCGCGGCGAGGGCGAGTGGGACGTCGACGTGGACCGCGTCATCGAGACCGTCGAGCAGAAGGGCGGGGACGTGACCGTCTTCTCGGGGGAGTTCGACCCCGGCCAGCAACTGGCAAATCTCGGCGGGATTGCCGCCCTGCTCCGGTACCGCCTGGAGTGAGGCAGTGCTGTCGCGTCAACTCACCTCGACACTGAGCCCGTCCTGGGCGACCCGGACGGCGCCGTCGTAGTCCTCGCCGACCGACTCGAGCATCTCCTCGTGGCGACCGTTCGTGTGTGGGTAGAGATGCGTGAGGTAGAGCCGGCCGACCTCCGCGTCCGCCGCCGCGAATGCCTGGCCCAGCGCGCTCGGTGTCGGGTGGTTCGAGACGTCCACCTCGTCCGGGAACGAACAGTCGTGGACGAGGACGGCGGCGCCATCCGCAAAGCCCGCAAGCGCCGGAAAGGCCTCGCTGTCGCCGCTGAAGACCACGTCGCCGGGGCTGTCGGGGTGTGAAAAGCGGTAGCCGAGACAGTCCATGGAGTGTCGCGTCTCCACCGAGTCGACCGCGAACCCGGCCGCGGTCGTTTCCGACCCGGGTTCGACCGTCCGCAGTGTCAGGTCCAGCCGGTCCTGCATGTACTCGTGGACGTCGAGCAGCCCCTCGACGAGTGCCGGCGTCCCCGGGGGGCCGATGACGGTCAGGAACTCCTCACCGGCGAGCCAGCGGGCTTTCATCAGCGGGAGCAGGTCGGAGACGTGGTCGAGGTGGTGGTGGGTCAACAGGACGGTCCCCACCCCCTCGTACCCCGCGTCCGTCCGAGCCAGCCCGTGGAGGGCGCCGCTACCACAGTCGACGAGCAGCCGGTCCTCGCCCGCCGAGAGCAACAGCCCCGTCTGAACGCGCTCGCCGGTCGGCATCGCACTGCCCGTGCCCAGGAAGGTCAGGCGCATACTGGTGTCACGCCCGGGGGCGGCAAGGGCGTTTGGGCGCGTGGTCCGCCGTCAGCCCGGGCGGGCACGCTCGCCGTCCCAGCGGACCCGGCCCTCGACAGCGAGCTTCTCTAGGTGGGCGCGGACAGTCGCCAGCGCGAGGTCCCGGACGCCCGTGATATCCTTCTCGTAGGCGGCATCCACGACCGTACCGGGTGTCTCGGCCCCTCCGTCGACGGCTGCGAGGACACGCTGTTCGCGCTGTCGACGGTGGTCGATGAGTCGCCGGCAGGTCGCCCGCGGGTCCTCGATGACCGGACCGTGACTCGGGTAGAGCACGTCCGGGTCACGGGCGTGTACCCGTCGCAGCGAGGTGAGATAGGCGCGCATGTCCCCCTCCGGGGCGCCGACGACGACACTCCCCTCGGTCACTGCGAGGTCGCCGGTGACGAGCACGTCGCCGGTGACAAAGGCGACGTGCTCCGGCGCGTGGCCGGGCGTTTCGACGACCGTCACCCCCTCGTCGGCCGGGAGCACCGCCCCCTCGCGGAAGCTCCGGTCGGGTGCAACGCCGGTCGCCGTCTCGAAGGCGCTCTCCCGGCCGGCCCGCGCCCAGACCGTCAGGTCGTAGGCGTCGGCGTAGGCGGCAACCCCGCCGGTGTGGTCGCGGTGGTGATGGGTGAGCGCGAGGTGGGAGACCTCCCGGGTCTCGACGGCCTCGTCGAGCGCGTCGCTCCGGCCGGCGGGGTCGACGAGGACCGCGCCCCTCTCGCCGAGAATGTATGCGGTGGTCGCGCCGGTAGGTGCCCGCGTGTCGACATCGACACTCACCCCCGTGAGACCCTCTCGGGCTACCATTCCCATCCCCGTCCCCGCCCCCGACGGGAGCGCCGGACAGTCGGTCGGTGGTACCGCGTCCTGTGGGTTACTCGGCCAGGGCGTACAGCCGCCGCCGCGCGTCGTACGGGTCGTGTCTGACCAGGACGACATCGGCGTCGGTCAGCCGGTTCAGCGCGTACCGGGCGGTCCGGTCCGGCAGCAGCGACTCCTCGGC
>JAQCNN010000224.1 GCA_028275005.1 Salinirussus sp. | reverse complement strand
TCACAGTCCCACCCCGTAGACGACGGTCGCCGAGTAGCCGACGACGGCGACGTACGCCCCGGCGACGGCGAGGAGTTCGGCCGGCGGCGGCCGCGACACGTCGCCGTACACCGTGAGGTCGCCGTCGTAGCCGCGTGCCTCCATCGACTTCACCAGGCGCTCGGACTGTTCGATCGCCGACAGCATCGTCATGCCGAGAATCCGTGCGTAGAGCCGTTTGTTCGACCAGAACTCCGAGAAGTTCGCCCCGCGGGAGAGCCCACCCTTCACGAGGTCCTCCAGGGTCTCGACCATGACGAACGTGAACCGGTAGGTGAGGAGTGCAATCTGGTCGAGGGGGCGTGGCAGCACCCGGCCGAGCATGTACGCGATGTCGGTGTACCTGGTGGTCATCGACGCCGTCAGCGCGAAGGTGACGACGGTCAGCGAGCGACAGGTCAGCTCCGCGAACAGGCCGGCCCCGGCCCAGGTCACCGAGAAGTCACCGAGCGGTGTCGGGATGACACCGCCGATGGGGACCCCGGGCTCGAGAAACGCCAGCGGGCCGGCCACGGAGACGACGAACAGCATCGGCAGCGTGTACCAGCGGACCAGCCGCTGGTACGGGAGTCCCGAGACTCCGTAGACGGCGAAGACACTCCCGTACAGCCCGGCCAGCACCGTGAGGCGGTCGACGGTCGTGACCGCGAGCACGAGCGCGCCGACGATGCCGAGTTTCGTCCACGGGTTGACCCGATGAAGCGGCCCCTCGCGGTGCTCCGCATAGGCCGTGATGAGCCGCGGGTCGGGAACGTGATTCGAGAGAGTGGTCATGCTACGCGGTACGCTCTTGCTCGTCGATATCGCGGTACCGGTCGACGTAGACGTACAGAGCGACGCCGACGAGCAGGAGTGCGGCGACGACCACCGCGTACTCGAAGACCAACCCCCCTTTCCGGATCGGACCGGCGATGACGACACCGCGCCCGAAGTCGACCAGCGCGCCGCCGCCGTCGGCGAGCCCGCGCTGGAGAGTCTTCGCGGAGCGTTTCGCCCACGGGAGTGCGCCGCCCGTGGCGCCGAATGCCCACAGCCCGATGGCGGTGGCGACGGCAACCAGTCCCGCCAGCCCGACGTACTGTTTCAGACGGTTCATCAGGCGGTCACCCCCGCCGGCTCGTCCCGGCCGGACCGGTCGTCGCCAGCGAGCAGGTCGGGCCGGACCGACGCCAGGAACTGGACGACAAAACCGGTGAGAAGTCCCTCGACGACCGCCACGCCGACGTTGATGCCGACGAGACCGGCGACGGCGACGGCGAGGTCGGCCCGGGGAAGTGCGCTCCCGTTGACGCCGCTGATGACGATGATCGCGCCCATCAGGACCGCCCCCGCCGAGAGGCCGGTGATGGCTGCGCTGGCCGTCGCGGGGAAGATGTCCCAGTTCATCCGGACGAGCGTCCGGAAGATGTAGTACGCCGTGATCGCTTCGCCGGCGTTGATCATCACGTTCGCCCCCAGCAGGCCGACGGCGCCGTGCCCGAGTGCCGCCGAGAAGATGTTCACCACGAGCGCGATGAGCGCACCGAGCGCCGGTCCGGCGATGATCCCCACCAGCGCAGTGAGGTTCATGTGGACGCCACCCCAGACCGGGATGTTCAACTGAAAGATGGCGAAACTCGCGGCCGCACCGACCCCTGCGAGCGCGATCTGGCTTGTCTGGACCTTCCCTCTCCGTACGCGATAGAGGACCGCTCCGATGAGACCGGTTCCGAGCAGCGTCCAGAGAACCAGTGCCCACAGCGGGAACGACCCTTCGCCGAGGTGAATGTGTGCCATGTTCGATTTACTAATTTAGAAAGCAATTATAATAAACTTACTATATTCAGTACTTTCAGATAATAATTGTCGGGAGAACCAGCCCGCGTTCCGGTCCGACGCGCCCACAGCTCCACAGGGCTGTGAGCGACCGCGTGGGTGGTTGCACTGACCGCTCGCTGCACGCCTTGACGGGCGAAGCCGTACGGTCGACTGGGTGGATTCACTGGCTCACACCACCTTCCGCGGAGACCACGCCGACGTCGCACAGGGGGTAGCTGGCACTGTCGTTGGCCCCGCTCCGGGCGCAGCCGAGACGCTTAGAACAGAGTCAGTCCATCCCGGCCAGCGGGCCGAAGTCGTCCACCGGCAACACCGAATAGTCGACCGTGAGGGTGTCCTTCGTCGCCCGGATCTTCCCGACGAACGTCGAGATCTCTTCGAGCGACCCGTCCAACACGAACAGTTCCATACAGTGGTGCCCGCCGACGTGACTGTGGAAGTTCGACGCGACGAGGTTCTCGTGCTCGTGGCGGAGGTGCATCATCTTCTCCTCGACGCTCGTCGTCTCGTAGTCGAAGAGCACGGTGACGACCCCCATCAACTCGCGGCCTTCGAGTTTCTTGTCCTCGAACTCGCCGAGGAGATTCCGGCTTGCTTCGCGGATCACCTCACTGCGGCCAGTGTAGCCGTGGTCGTCGGCGAACTGGTCGATCCGTTCCGACAGCTCCTCGGGCATCGAGACGCTGATGACGCTCATATATTAACGTAGAGAGAACAAAATAGTAAGGATTGTCATTCACGCCCCGAACCCGGTCGTCGGTTTATCATCGGGACAGGAAAGTCACAGCAAACCTCTCCCCCGGGGTCGTGGAGTGGTCGAACCGATACCTCGACCGTCACGGCGGGGGCGGTCCGGACTCTGTCAGGGTTTGTCGGTCCCGTGCATCCACTCCAGGGCGGCCTGTAACCCCTCCTCGTCGCGGATCTCCCGGAACCGTTCGGGTGCGTCGGTCTCCATGCTCAGCGTCCCGACGAGCTCCTCGACCCGGCCGTACCGGCGGTAGCCCTGGGCCTCCTGGACGTCGTTCAGCATCGCCTTGACCATGGTGAGGGCGGTGCTCGGCGTCTTTCGGATGTGG
>JAQCNN010000004.1 GCA_028275005.1 Salinirussus sp. | reverse complement strand
GACCCGAACGCGCTTCACGCTGGTCATACCCACAGGTCGCCCGTCCGGAAAAGAAACGTTCCGGTCTCAGCCGTCGGTACGGCCGCGAGCGGGCCGGGCACGGCTCACGACTCGAGGAACGCGAGCAGCCGGTCGGTCACCGCCCGCGCCGACTCGACGTGGGCGAGGTGGCGACCCTCGACAGGGAGAAACTCCCCGCGTGGGAGCCCGTCCGCGAGCGCCCGGCTGTCCGTCTCGGAGACGACCGGGTCGTCGACACCCCGGAGGACCAGCGCCGGCACCGTCACCTCGTACAGCGGGACGTCATCAAAGCCCAGCCACGCCGCCGCCTGTGCCTCGAAGCCCCCACGGTCGGCGTCGTCGTCGGCCCGCCACGCACAGACCCGGTCGACGACCTCGGGGTTCGACTCCCGGAAGGCCGCTGAGAGCGCGCCGTCCAGTGACCCACGGCAGGCGCCTGTCTCACCGGGTGGGGCGTGCAGGTTACGGAGCGCCACCTCATCGACAGCCTCGCCGGTCGGCGCGGTCCCGAACAGGGCCAGCGAGCGAGCCCGGTCGTACTCGTGGGCGTAGGCAAGCGCGACCGCCCCGCCGAGTCCAGCGCCGACGAGGTTGGCGGCGTCGACGCCCGCGTCGGCGAGTACCGCCTCCAGGTCCGCGGCGAGCGTCGTCACATCGTAGGGGCCCGCCGGGGCGTCCGACCGCCCGGTCCCACGGTGGTCGTAGACGACGGTCTCGTGGGGGCCGGCCAGGCGGTCCTGAAAGCTCCACTGCCAGGCGCCGTAGCCGGCGTCACCGACGAACGCGACCGGCTGACGGTCGCCCTGGCCCGCGCCACGCGTCTCGTAGTGGAGTCCGACCCCGTCACGGACGGTTCGTGGCATTCAGGCGTTCAGCTTTCGCTTGAGGATATCCGGGGCGTCCTCGAGTGCCGCCGCTAGCGCGTCGGCGTCGGGGCCGCCACCCTGTGCGAAGTCCGGCGGGCCACCGCCGCCGCCGCCGACGCGGGCGGCGAGTTCGCCGACGACCTCACCGGCGTCGACGCCGACACCGTCGGGCACCGCGACGACGAACTGTGCGCCGCCGGACTCGCCGTCCTCGTCCGACGACCCCCCGCTCGCGTCGCTCGCGGGGACCCCGTCAGGCGCCGACCCGAGCACCGCAACCGTCCCCTCCGCGACGAGAGCGTTGGCGGTCGCCCGGAGTTCCTCCATATCGCCGTCGAGCCGCTGGACGACGGCGGTCGCGTCACCGAGTGACACCTCCTCGCCGGCACCGCCCCCGCTTGCGCGGGCGTCCGCGAGGTCCTGCTTCAGTTCCTCGATACGCTTGCCCCGCGCCTTCCACTCCTCGAAGAAGCGACGGGCGGTCTCGGGCACCTCACCCGGGCTGACGTCGAGTACCTCGGCGGTCTCGAGGAGGGCGGTCTCGGTCTCCTGTGTTGCCCCGACCGCGGCCTCGCCGGCCGCGTAGGTCAGCCGGACCACCCCGTCCTGCACCCGCTCGGTCCCGCGCAGCTTGATCGCCCCGATGTCGCCGGTCCGGGAGACGTGGGTGCCGCCACAGGCCTGGGTGTCGGCGTCGACGGAGATGAGCCGGACGTCCTCGCCGGCGGGGATCCCACCCTGGTAGATGTCGAAGCC
>JAQCNN010000167.1 GCA_028275005.1 Salinirussus sp. | reverse complement strand
CTCCGCGGGATTATCGACCGGGAGGACGGGCTCGTCCGGCCACAGACCGGCGATTACGTGAGTTTCGAGGCCGACGTGGTGGCCCGGGAGGGTGACTTTAGCTGTCGGCGCTGTGGCGCGGAGCTCTCGACGGGTCACTTCGTCCAGTTCGAGGCCGGCGAGCACGGCCCCTTTGGCTCCTCGTGTATCAGGAAGGTAACCGGCCGGGAGTGACAGCCGGGGCTGTCAGCGTCCCTGTCTGAGCTCCTCGATGAGCTGTTCGACGGTCTCACCCTGTCGCTTGACCGCCTGTTGCTGCCGGTCGACCGTCTCTTGGTACTGCTCGAGGATCTCGTTTTGACGCTTGACGGCCTGCGTCAGACGGTCGACCTGGGCTTTCAACTCCTCGAACGCCGCCGGGTCGACGGTCGCGTCCGCGACAGCGCCGGCTTCAAGTGCGGTCTCCGAGTCCGGGACCTCCTCCGCGGGGCCGCCTGGGGTCGCCGTCACCGTCCCCTCGACAGCTGCCGACTCCTCGTCGGTCGGCTGGCCAGGGTCGGCCGCCGCTGTGGTCTGTCCCCCGCTGTCGGCCCCGGTCTCCTCGGTACCGGAGCGGCCACGGGCATCCGCGGCCGACTGTGTTGTGTGCTCACCGGCAGCGTCCGTGCCGACCCCGGCGTCGCCTCCGGCGTCCGAGCCCTCGCCGACCAGCGGCGAGATACCCCCGCTGAGGCCGATCTCGTCGCCGCTGGACCGGTCCGGCTTGTCGTCCTCCTCCGCGCCGACGGCCGCGTTCAGCGCCGCCAGGGAGTCGACGTCGTGGTACGCAAACAGCGCGTCCTGGAGTGTCTGGCGGACCACCGGGGCCTCGTCGTTTGGCGCCTTGATGCGTTCGGGACGTCCGTCGACCGAGAGAACGACCTGGGTCGCGACACTGCCCTCCTCGAAGGACAGCCCCGTGACGTCCGCGTAGGGGTACTCCTCGAAGTCGGCGTCCCAGACGGGCGTCCCGACGTGTTTGCCGAGGCGGGCCTCGGTGACTACGAGGGTGAGTTCGCTGAACCGAAAGACCCCGGTGACCGACTCGGCGGGTTCGATAACCCCCGCTGTGGTGAGGATGCCGTCGAATAAGCGTTCGAGGACCGCCTCGCTCCGCCGTCCGGGGACGGTGAACGATTCGGTCCCGTCGACGTACTCCAGGAGGAGCTTTGTCTTCCGGCGTCCCTCGGAAATCTCGAGTGTCTCGACGTCGTGGGAGAACACCTCGACACCCTCGTCGCTCAACAGCCCCTCGCCGCGGTACAGTAGCGTCCGGGACTGGGTGAAGCAGACCACATCCTCGTCCCCGAGGCTCACGGCTGTCTCGATGTCCTCGTCACCGAGGCGGTTCCTGACGAGGCTCGGTATCTCCATGGCGGAGTGTATCTGTCGTCGGATATAAAACCGAGGGTGGGGATCCGGAATTGCTCACTCGAGTGCCTGCTCGATGGTCCCCCGCCACGCCGTCACGGTCGGGGCGTCGACCGACAGCTCGGTCTCCCCCGTCGAGAGTGACAGCGTCCCCGAGTCATCGGCCGCCCCGAGGTCGACGACCGGCGCGA
>JAQCNN010000162.1 GCA_028275005.1 Salinirussus sp. | reverse complement strand
CATGACGCCGGCGGCGTTGACCGCGAGCGCCTCGGTCCCGTAGGTGGCGTAGTCGGCGACCGGCACCTCCCCGCCCGCGAGTGCGAGCATGTAGTGGACCGGCCGGACCGGCTCGCCGAGCACCGCGAGTGTTGTCGCCCACGGCGAGTGGGTGTGTGCAACCGCGCCGACCTCGCAGCGCTGGTAGACCGCACGGTGCATCGGTGTCTCACTCGAGGGGTCGAGTCCACCCGCGAGTTGCTGGCCCTCCAGGTCAACGACCGGGACGTCCTCGGACTCGGTCCGGTGGTAGGGAATGCCCGAGGGCGTGACCGCAAACCGGTCGCCCCGACGGACACTGAGGTTGCCGGTCCGGCCGGGTGTGAGCGCGGCCAGCCGGTCGAGTTCGTCCGCGACCGCACGCCGCTCTGTGCCGAGCATACCGGCGCTTGCGGCCGCCGGCACATAGGTGACAGGCGTGCCGGGAAGCGCCACCGTTTAGCCCTCGGCCGGCCAGTACCGGGGTATGGACGGCATCCGGCTCGGCGTCGACGTCGGCGGCACCTTCACCGACGTTGTTCTGCTCGCCGACGGGATGACGACAGCAAAGGTGCCGACGACCGCCGACCAGAGCAAGGGGGTGCTCGCGGGCGTCGAGGCGGCGTGTGAGGCAGCGGGGGTCGACCCCGCCGACATCGGGGTGTTCAGACACGGAACGACCGTCGCAACGAACGCCCTGCTCGAGGGTGACGGCGCGACGACGGCGCTGGTGACCACCGAAGGGTTCCGGGACGTACTCGCCATCGGCCGCCAGGACCGGCCGGCGCTGTACGACATCGACGCCGAGGAGCCGGCCCCGCTGGTGCCCCGCGAACGCCGGTACGAGGTCGACGAGCGGGCGACCGTCGACGGGGTCGAACGGCCGGTCGACGAGGAGGGGGTCCGCGACCTCGCGAGGGAGGTCGAGGCCGACAGCGTGGCGGTCTCGCTGCTACACGCCTACGCCCACCCCGACAACGAGCGCCGGGTCGCCGACGTCCTGGCGGCGGAACTGGACGCGACGGTCGTCGCCTCCCACGAGACTCTCGCCGCCTTCCGGGAGTACGAGCGGACGGCAACGACGGTCGCCGACGCCTACGTCACACCCGTAATCGCCGACTATCTCGGGCGGCTCGGGGAGCGGGTCCACGACAGAGGGCTGTCGGCCCCGCGGGTGATGCAGTCAAACGGCGGTATCGCCGAGGCGGAGACGGTCCGTCACAACGGCGTCCAGACGGCGCTGTCCGGCCCCGCGGCCGGCGTCGTCGGCGCGGCGCTGTTCGAACCCGAGGGCCGCGACGGGGCCGTTACCTTCGACATGGGCGGCACCTCCAGTGACGTGGGGCTGGTCCGGGACGGCGACGTGGAGCGAACGACCGAGGGGGCCGTCGGCGGCCACCCGGTCCGGGTCCCGATGGTCGACATCGAAACTGTCGGGGCCGGCGGCGGCTCGGTCGCGTGGGTCGACGAGGGCGGGGCGCTCCGGGTGGGCCCACAGTCGGCCGGTGCGGACCCGGGTCCCGCCTGCTACGGCCGTGGGGGCACGGAACCGACGGTAACCGACGCGGCGCTGGTGCTCGGCTACCTTGGCCCGGACACCGAACTCGGTGACGGGCTCACACTCGACGCCGATGCCGCCGAGGATGCCATGGCGGGCCTCGCGGAGACCGCCGGTCTCGGGGGGCCGGTCGGAGCCGCCGAGGGGGTCTACCGGGTGGCGAACGCGACGATGGCCCGGACAATCCGGGAGGTGACCGTCGAGCGGGGGCACGACCCCCGGCGGCTCGCGATGGTCGCCTTCGGCGGCGCCGGACCGATGCACGCGGCCGCGCTGGCCGACCGACTGGACGTTGAGACCGTCCTCGTCCCGCGTGCCAACGGCGTGCTCTCGGCGCTGGGGCTGCTTGCGGCCGACGAGCGACACGACGCCGTCAGGACCGTCGGCGGGCGACTCGGTGAGGTCGACCCGGCGACCGTCGAGTCCCGGTACGACGGCCTCCGCGAGCGGGTCCTGGCCGAAACCAGTGCCCCCGAGGCCGCCGTCCTCACCCGTGGCGCGGACCTCCGGTACGTCGGTCAGAGCCACGAACTCACCGTCGAGCTCGAGGCCTTCGAGCCGCCGGCGGTCCGGAATGCCTTCCACGCCGCGCACGAGCGGGCGCGGGACTACCGTCTCGACGAACCGGTCGAGGTGGTCACCCTCCGCGTCACGGCGACCGTTCCGGGCGACCGGCCGGCGGTCTCTCACCAGGGGCGGAGTTCGGACCCGGTGACACACCGGCCGGTCCGCGTCGGCGAGGAGTGGCGTGAGACACCGGTCTACGACCGGGACCGGGCGACGGTCGGCCTGGAGGCCGAGGGGCCGGCGGTCTTCGAGGGGGCCGAAAGCACCGTCGTCGTCCCGCCGGGGTGGGAGGGAACGGTCGACGGCCGCGGCACGCTCCGACTGGAGCGCGTGGGGGGGCAGCGATGAACCCGGTCGACCTCGAGGTGCTCCGGAACCAACTCGAGAGTGTCGCCGAGGAGATGGGACGGGTGCTCGTCCACGGCGCCTACTCGCCGAACATCACCGAACGGCGGGACTGTTCGACGGCGCTGTTCGACGCCGAGGGGCGACTGGTCGCACAGGCCGAGCACATCCCGGTCCACCTCGGTGCGATGCCCGCGGCGGTCGGGGCCGTCCTCGACTGTGACCCGGAGCCCGGCGACCTGTTCGCGCTCAACGACCCCTTCGAGGGCGGCACACATCTCCCGGATGTGACGCTCGTCTCGCCGATTACCCACGACGGAACTCCTGTCGCGTACGCGGCCTCGCGGGCC
Organism: Salinirussus sp.; assembly: GCA_028275005.1. Taxonomy (GTDB): domain Archaea; phylum Halobacteriota; class Halobacteria; order Halobacteriales; family Haloarculaceae; genus Salinirussus. The sequence goes on along the minus strand of JAQCNN010000162.1, from coordinate 361 downwards.
CACCATGCCGACGTCGGCGGGATGGCACCGGGGAGCATGCCGGCCGGGTCCCGGGACATCCAGCAGGAAGGGGTACGGCTCCCCCCGGTCCGGCTGGTGGCCGGCGGCGAGCCACGCGACGACGTGGTGGCGCTGATACTGGCAAACGTCCGTAACCCCCGTGAGCGACGCGCGGACCTGCGCGCCCAGCGGGCCGCTCACGACCGGGGGGCAGAGCGGGTGCGGGAGTTACTCGACGAGCACGGCGACCGCCTGCTCGCGGCCTTCGAGGCCGTCCGGGACTACTCCCGAGAGCGTGTCGAGGCGGAACTGGCCGCGGTGCCCGACGGCGAGTACGCCGCCGGCGACGTCATGGAGGGTG
>JAQCNN010000160.1 GCA_028275005.1 Salinirussus sp. | reverse complement strand
GCCGAGGCCATCGAGGCCGACGCCGCCGACGCCGAGGCCGACGACTGACATGCGTGTCGTCACCGTCGGGGCAGGCGTTACAGGGCTCGCGCTGACTCACTTCCTCGCCGAGCGTGGGGTCGACGCCGTTGCGCTCGAGGCGAGGCAGGAGGCCGGCGGGGTAATCCAGTCACGGCCGGTCGACGGCACCGTGGCGGAGGTTGGCCCACAGCGGATGCGTGCGACCCCAGGAATCCGCGAGCTGCTCGCCGCCGCGGGTATCGAGGACGACCTCGTCACCGCCGGGAACGGCTCGCTCTTCGTCTACGCCGACGGTCAGTTACGGGCGGCACCGACCTCGCTCGACGCCTTTCTCCGGACCGACCTCCTGTCCTGGCCGGCGAAACTCCGACTGCTGGCCGAGCCACTGACCCGGGCAGGGATCGACCAGGAGACCGTCGCCGACACCTTCACCCGGAAGTTCGGCCGGCAGGCCTACGAGCGCTTCATCGGGCCGCTGTACGGCGGCCTCTACGGCTCCGACCCCGCCGAGATGCCCGCCGCGTTCGCGCTTTCGGGCCTGATGGACCGCGAGGCCGAGGCCGGTAGCATGCTCAGGGCGTTCCTCGAGCGGGTCGGTCAGGGTGAGAAGGCCCCGCCGGCCACGGTCGAGGGCGGCCTCCAGCGACTCCCGGAGGCACTCGCCGCCGAGTACAACGAACAGGTCCACCTCGACGAGCCGGTCACCGGGATCCGACCGGCCACGAACACCCCGGCCCAGGCGGCTGGGACGGTCGCGGCTGCCACGGACGGCGGCACGACGGCCGGGAACACGTACACCGTCGAGACGACCGAGGACACCTACGAGGCCGACCACGTCGTCGTGACCGCCCCGGGGGACGCGGCAGGCGAGTTACTCGGCGGGCTCGCCCCCGGCGCCGGCCGGCTGCGCGAGCTGACCTACAATCCGCTGGCGCTGGTCTACCTGCGAAGCGAGGGCGAGCCGGCCGACGGCCTCGGGTATCAGGTCAGCTATCAGGAGGACCTGCACACGCTGGGTGTCTCGTTTAACGGCGTCCTCTTCGGCCGTGACGACCTCTGTACGGTCTTTCTCGGCGGGATGCACGAGCCCGACATCCTGGAGCGCTCCGACGACCGGGTTGGCGAGATCGCCCGCCGGGAGTTCGAGCAGGCGACGGACACCGGGGCGACGGTGCTCGACATCGAGCGCCGCGAGCGGTGGTTCCCCGCCTACGACCACACCTGGTGGGGAACCGAGGAGGTGGAAACGCCACCCGGCATCCACCTGGCGACGAACTACACCGCCCGGATGGGGATCCCGAGTCGCGTACGCGAGGCAAAGCAGGTGGCCGAGGACCTCGCCGGCGGCTAGTCGACAGAACGCTACCGCTCGACCGACTTTGCCGTCTCGACGAACGCCTCGACCGACTCGACAGGGGTGTCCTTGTTGACGCCGTGGCCGAGATTGAGGATGTGTCCGGCCGGGCCGGCCTGCTCGATGACCTGGCGGGTCCGCTCGCGGACCGTCGCCGGCTCGGCAAAGAGGTCCGACGGGTCGAGGTTGCCCTGGACGGGCCTCTCTCCAAGCCGGTCGCGGGCCTCGGCCATGTCGACCGTCCAGTCGAGGCCGACGACGTCGGCCCCGCTGTCGGCGAGTTGGTCGAGTCGCCCGCCCATCTGGCGGACAAAGACGATCGCAGGGGCGTCCAGGTCCTCGAGGATCTCCCGGTGTAACGGGAGGATGAACTCCCGGTAGTCGGCGGGACAGAGCGCCCCCGCGTATGTGTCGAACAGCTGGACGACGTCGGCACCGCGGTCGATCTGGAAGGACAGGTAGTCCCGGACGACGTCGGCAAACGAGGACAGCAGCGTCCGGAAGGCGTCGGGGTGACGGGCCCGGAGCCGGCGCAGGGGCATATTCGTCCGGCTGGGGCCGCCGGCAACGGCGTAGGAGGCAAGCGTGAAGGGGCCGCCGGCAAAGCCGATGATGGCCGTCTCGTCGCCGACCCGACCGTGCAGCCGCTCCAGCAGGTCGCCCACGTAGTCGAGTTCCTCGGTCACGTCGCCGTGGGAGCGGTCGACGTCGTCGGGGCCGTCGACAGGGTCCTCGATAACGGGGCCGACGCCGGACTCGATGTGGTAGGCGAACCCGAGGGGCTCGAGGACGGTGAGGATATCCGAGAACATCACCAGCCCGTCGGGGCGGTAGTAGTCCCAGGGGAGCATGGTGATCTCGGTGGCAACCTCCGGGTCCTTGATCGCCTCGAGAAAGGAGTACTGCTCGCGCAACTCGCGGTACTCGGGGATGTGGCGGCCGGCCTGGCGCATCAGCCAGACCGGTGGCCGCTCCGTGCGCTCCCCACGGGCCGCGCGGACGAGCAGGTGGTCGGCTCCCATTTCCCCACCCTTGGAGGGTCGCCTGCTAAGGGCTTTTCATCTGCGTGGCGGCCACACCCGACCCGACCGCCGGACTCCTCGCACCGGCGACGTTTGGACAGTCATTTATCCCCCCGAACAGAAGCGGTTGCCATGGGACAACCGCACATCCTGATCCTGGGGCCGCCGGGGGCCGGCAAGGGCACACAGTCGGGCAACATCGCCGAGGAGTACGGTATCGAACACGTCACCACGGGGGACGCCCTCCGGGGTAACAAGGATATGGACATCTCCGACATGGACACGGAGTACGATACCCCGCGAGCCTACATGGAGGCCGGGGACCTCGTGCCGGACGCCGTGGTCAACGCCATCGTCGAGGAGGCCCTCTCCGCGGCCGACGGGTTCGTCCTCGACGGCTACCCGCGAAATCTCGAGCAGGCCGAGGAGCTGTCGGGGATGACCGACATCGACGTCGTCCTCTCGCTCGAGGTGTCCCGTGAGGAACTGGTCGACCGACTGAGTGGGCGACGGGTCTGTGACGGCTGTGGCGCCAACTTCCACGTCGAGTTCGACCAGCCCGCGGAGGAGGGTATCTGTGACGGCTGTGGCGGCGAACTCGAGCAGCGTGAGGACGACCGCCCCGAGGCCGTCGAGAACCGGCTGGACGTCTTCGACGAGAACACCACGCCGGTCATCGAGCAGTATCAGGACCACGAGGGCTTCGTGGCCATCGACGGCGAGCAGCCGCCCGCCGAGGTCTGGGGGGCTATCGACAGCGCGGTTCGTGAGCGAGCCAACGTGTCGGAGTAAAAGGCTCTTAACCACCGCGGATAACACAATACAACGATGGCAAAGACCGAGCGCAGGGTAGAGGATATTGTCGGTGACGGCGAGGCCATGGCCGACGCGCTGTCGGCAGTCCTCGCCGTCGCCGACGAGCAAGGCACCGTCTCGTGGGGGGATGTCAGCGACGACCTCTCTAGCGGCGAGTGGGGCCGGCTGATCGAGTCCGGGCTGCTCGTCGACGCCGGCGGCGACGGGTTCGTTCTCGACGACCCCGAGGGGGTTCGTGAGGCCCTCTCGGAGGCCGAACCGGACGAGAGCGACGGGAAAGACCTCAGCTGGTCGCGCCGGGACAAACTCGCCGGCGTCGGCGTACTCCTGCTCTTTCTGGCGTACTCCCAGCAGGGACTCCGCGACGTGATCGCCGGCGACGGGATCAATCTCGTCCTCGGGCCGCTGAACGCCACGCTCCCCTTCCACGTCGTTGTCCTGGTACTCGCGCTGGCGACCGGGCTGTGGACCGCTGTCCTCCAGGACAACATGATGGACACCTCCATCATGTCCGACTACCAGGAGACACAGAAAAACTTCAAGCAGAAAATCGAGGAGGCAAAGGAACGCGACGACGACGAGCGCGTCAAGGAGCTACGCCAGGAACAGATGGAGGAGATGGACCTGGGCGTGTTCAAGGCGCAGTTCCGGCCGATGGTGTGGATCATGCTGCTCACCATCCCGGTGTTCCTGTGGATCTACTGGATGGTGCTCGACGGCCACGTCGTCGAGACGGGGACCGCAATGGTGTTGCCGCTGATCGGTGAGGTGTCGACCTGGCGGACGGCCGTGGTCGGGCCGATCCAGCTGTGGCTGGTCTGGTACTTCGTCTGCTCGCTGAGCTTCTCACAGGTCATGCGGAAGGCACTGAACGTACAGGTCTCCCCGACCTGATGCGGGCCCTGGACTCCCAGACCCTGTTGCCGGCTGCTGTGTCCGGGAAACTCGCAACCCCTTTGCCCCTGCCGGTGTCACGGTAGATATGCTGATCACCGTCTCCGGTCCCGGCGGCAGCGGCAAGAGCACACTCGCCGCCGACCTGGCCGACCGGCTGGGGTACGACCACGTCTCCGGCGGCGACATCTTCCGGTCGATCGCCGACGAGCGCGGGCTGACACCCCTCCAACTCAACCGCCGCGCCGAGGAGGACGACACGATCGACCGCGACCTCGACCGACGGCTCCGCGCCACGGCCCGGGACCAGGACGACATCGTCCTCGAATCCCGGCTGTCGGGCTGGATGGCCGGCGAGTACGCCGACTTCCGTGTCTGGCTCGACGCCCCACTCGATATCCGGGCCGAGCGGATCGCCGACCGCGAGGGCAAGCCCGTCAGCCAGGCCCGCGAGGAGACCCAGGCCCGGGCCAAGAGCGAGGCCGGCCGGTACGAGGCCTACTACGGGATCGACATCGAGGACCGCTCGGTGTACGACCTGGTGGTCAACACCGCCCGCTGGGGCCCCGAGGGTGTACTCGGTGTCGTCCTCGGCGCGACCGACGAGTACGTCCCCGACGAGGACGAGGGTGCGTTCCCGCTGCCCGGCGTCGAGTACGACTTCGAGGGCTGACCGCCGCCGATGCTCCCCGACCCACCCGCCGACCGCACACCCGCCGACCTGCTTGGCTTTGGCCTTGTCCACCTCGACAAGCCACCCGGCCCGTCGGCCCACCAGGTCGCCGGGTGGGTCCGCGACATGACCGGCCAGGACCGGGCGGCCCACGCCGGGACCCTCGACCCGAAGGTGACCGGGTCGCTCCCGCTGTTGCTCGGCCGGGCGACCCGCGCTGCCCGGGTCTTCGACGGCCTCGACAAGGAGTACATCACCGTCCTGGAGCTACAGGGGCCCCCGCCTGCCGACCTCGAGGCGGTGCTCAAGACTTTCGAGGGGGAGATCTACCAGACCCCGCCACGAAAGAGCGCGGTCGTCCGCGAGCGCCGGGTCCGCCGGGTCCACGCACTCGACGTGCTCGAACGCGACGGCCGGCAGGTCCTGCTCCGGGTCGGGTGTGAGTCGGGGACCTACGTCCGGAAGCTGTGTCACGACCTCGGACTCGCACTCGGGACGGGCGCACACATGGGTGCCCTGCGCCGGAGCGCGACCGGCCGCTTCGACGACACCTCACTGGTGACACTGCACGACCTTGCCGACGCGCTCGCGTTCTGGCGTGAGGACGGCAACGAGGGGCCGCTCCGGGAGGCCGTTGCCCCCGCGGAGCGAGCGCTCGCCGCCCTTCCGCGGGTAGTTATCGCGGAGAGTGCCGCCCGCGAGGTGGCCCACGGCGCCCCCGTGTTCGCACCCGGTGTCCTGGAGACCCGGCCTGCACCCCACGGCGGCGCACAGCCAGAGACAGGTACCCTCGTGGCCTGCACCACCCCCGACGGTGCGGCGGTCGCGCTGGGACCACTGACGGGGGACCCCGACGACGACCGTGGGACCGTCGTCGACACCGACCGCGTCCTGGTCTGAGGGGGATCGAAGGGGTTAATGCCGGCACCGACCCACAACTGGGTGCGGGACCGTGGGGTAGCGGTATCCTCGGCGCATGGGGTGCGTCGGACCTGAGTTCGAATCTCGGCGGTCCCACTCCACCTCTCCAACGGACACCCACAGCCCTCAGCAGCGGCAGCCACCTCACCCGACGGCCCTCACGTGCCAGCGGCCGGATAACGACCGACCGCGACGGCAGACTACAGGCTGCTCTCACCCACGAACCGTACAGCCCACACTCACCGTGGAAGCTCCTAGCCCGACCGAGACGCGGCAGTCTCTCAAAACCCCACCCCCGGGCACACGAGTGCCCCAGCAAACACCAGTGCGCCCGTTAGACCCCTCTCGGGGCGCCCGGTTATTCGGCGGGGTCAAATTATCAAACCTGGAAATCGAGTGGCAAGGATCGTACATAGCGGTGTGTCACTCTCCCTTGTTGCACCCGAGTGACGCGGGTACTACCCTGCCCTACCTGCCCCCACTGTTCGCTCTACTCGCGGCCTGCAGCCCGTCGTCCCACCTCCCTCCCGCAGAGAACGGTGTCTCGTATCGCAACCGACCGAGCCGTGCCGGTACGCGGCCGGCAGCAGTGTCGGGCGCGAAGGCATCGCCTACCCCGTGAGCGCACCGTATATGCTGTAAATACTCTTCTCACTCCGCGAGACCCAATTCTCGTATGGACAACTCGGCGACGCGCCCGCACGACTCGGCGGCGAAGGAGACGGTTCCCACAGTACAGAAACTACACGACCACCTCAATGAGGCTGTTGAGGCAGGTAGCACGAGCGAGAAGCACTACCACATCCGGAGTGCACAGCAGCTGTTGCTGGCCATCGAATCTCACACCCTGGAACGAGAGTCGAGGTCCTGACTGGTGGCCGTGTGCTCGCCCCGTCTGTGGCTCGGACGTACCTATCCCTGTTGCCGACCTGACCGTCGAACGTACACTCTAAGTTACACTCCGTGACCGGGTGAAGGCGGCAAAAAACCCGGTGGAACATCCGAACAGTAACCTATTTCAGGGACTGCTGTTTCGGGGCAAAATATGCCAGAGGAACTGCTGTCACGGCGGGAGACACTACAGCGTGTGAGTGGACTCACAGCGGCCGCCACGGCGGGCGCGCTTGCCGGGTGTTCCGGCGGTGGTGCTGACTCGACGCCGACACCGGCCGTCGAGACCCCACAGGGCGGCAGCGAACTCGACTTTGCCGTCGAGTACGACGGCGACGTGGGTGAGGTAGTGATCACCTACGCGTCGAGTGTCGAACTCGCAGCCGGCGACGTCTACGTCCGTGGCGACGGGATAGACAGCACCGGTAGCTGGAGCGATATCGGCGGCAACGCAACCGGGGGTGACGAGGACATGATCGCCCCCTTCGACGCCGCCACAGTCGGCGCCGGTTCGGACTACGACATTCAGGTGGTCTGGGAGCGCGACGGGACCACCCTCACCCTCACCGAGGCCAGCGGCGACAGCTGAACCCCGCGACGAGCGCTCGCGTAGAACTTTTATAAGCGACGGAACCCCAGAATCTAGTATGGTCCTCGGACTCATCCTACTCGGTTCGCTCGTGGTGAACGCGCTGCTGGCCGTCGTCGCCTTTGCTCGGTTCGTCTACCACGACGGCCCCTCGGGCGAGCGCCCCGACTCCACGCTCCTGGCCGGGGGTATCCTCGCCGTGGCGGCGGCCGAACTCGCGGTCTTTGGCTACGCCCTCCTCCAGTCGCTCCAGACCGGGTCGCCAGGCATCTCGAACATCGGCGTGTTGATACTCAACAGCCTGCTCATCCTGCTGTTCATCGTCTACATCGAACGCAGCAGCCTCCGGGCGGCAACCGCGTTGCTGCGCCCGACCCAGTCCGGTTCGTGAGGGCCTCTGTCGCCGCTGGGCTACTCGCGCTGGTCACGGCCCTGCTCCTGTCCGGGTGTACCTGGCTCCCCGCTGCGTCCGAGCCCGACGGAACGACCCCTGCCGTGGACCACGAGGTTAGGGTCATCGAGGTGGTCGACGCCGACACACTCGACGTCCGGATGCCCGACGGGGGGACCGAGACTGTCCGACTGCTCGGTGTCGATGCCCCCGAGACCTACGCCGAGAACGACCCCACAGAGTTCGAGGGTGTTCCGAACACCCGGACGGGCCGGGCGTGTCTCCGGACGGCGGGCGAGAACGCAACAGCCGCTGCCAAGGCGCACCTCGCCGACGGGACCGTCCGGGTCCGGACCGACCCGACAGCGGACCGGCGGGGCTCCTACGGCCGGCTGTTGGCCGACGTGACCGTCGACAACGAGTCGTTGAACCGTCTCCTGCTGGCCCGTGGGCACGCCCGCCTGTACGACACGACCTTCCAGCGCCGTGACGAGTTCGCTGCCCTCGAGGCCCGAGCCCAGGCTGCGGGCCGTGGGCTCTGGGCCTGCCGGTAACTACACCAGTAACAGGAGTGCCGCGACGGCGACGCCACAAAGAACGGCCAGCGCACCGACGGTCACGACGGGGCTCCCGCTGACCGCGACACTCACGCCGGCAATGGCGAGTGCGAGCAGGCCGAACGCGCCGACCAGGAGCCCCGGACGCTCACTGAGCCTGGACCCGAGCCCTCCCGGGTCCGGGTCGGTGTCCGGGGCCGGTCTCCCCAGTGCCTCGTCGACCTCGACGCCCCCGCTGCCCGCTGTTGGCGCCGGGACCTCGACGTCGACAAACCGGGTCGCTGCGCCGTAGGCGGAGACGATCTTGAGCTTCCCGGACGCCGCCTCCGTGCGGTTCTTCGCGACCTCGACGCGGACGACCTGTTCGGAGTTACCCTCGACGTAGTGGTTCGTGGCGTCCATCCGTGCCACACTCGAGAGGCTGTCGCCGACGTGGAGGTGGACGTGTAGGGCGGTGTCGTGGTTGACCAGCCTGATGTCGAACGAGCCGTCGGTCTCGAAGCCGGTCGGTGCCTCGACCGCGTGGAGTTTCTCGCGGCTGATGTGGACCGCCAACTCGTCGGGCACGGCGGAATTTCGGCGTGGCGCGGTAAAAAAGGTTCAGGCTGGCGCCTCGTCGCGCATATCCGGCGGCAGGAGGTTCGGGATACCGTCCTCGATAGGGTACTGCTCCCCACACTCCGTGCAGACCAGTTCCCCCTCGAGGATCTCGTCGTCGTCGGTCTCTGCCGCCTCGAGTTCGAGGTCCTCCTTGTCGAGCGGGCAACAGAGGATGTCGAGCAAGTCTTCTTTCATACCTGTACTGAGAGGGGGAACGGTAAAAAGCGGTTGGGGTTCCTGCCGGTCACTCCCAGGGTGACTCCCGGACGACCGTCGCCGACCGGTCCGGGCCGACGCCGACGGCGTAGACGGGGGTGTCGAGCTCCGCCTCGATATACTCCAGGTATGCGCGGGCGTTCCCGGGAACGGCCTCGTACCCGTCCTCGGCGACGACGGGCCAGTCGACGTCGTCCCAGCCCTCGAAGGCCCGGAAGTTCGCCTCGCAGTCGGCCCACCGCTCCGTCGTCGTCGGCATCGTCAGCAGTTCCTCGCCGTCGACAGTGTAGGAGTGACCGACCCTCACCTCGTCGAGGCCGGCCAGCACGTCGATGTGGTTGACCGCGAGCCCGGTGAACCCGCTCGCACGGGCGGCGTGACGGAGCATCGGCATGTCGAGCCACCCGACACGGCGGGGCCGACCGGTGACGGTGCCGTACTCGCCACCCTCGTCGCGGATGTACGCGGCGAGGTCGGTCTCCGCCGGTCGGCCGCCGTCCTCGGGGGTCTGGCCGTCGACGGAGCCGAGTTCGGTCGGGAGCGGGCCGGTCCCAACCCGCGAGAGATATGCCTTGACGATGCCGACCACCTCGCCGTCACCGACAGCGGCCGGCCCGAGGCCGGTGCCGACGGTTGCGCCGCCGGCTGTGGGGCTCGAGGAGGTGACGTACGGATAGACACCGTGGTCGATGTCGATGGACGTGCCCTGTGCACCCTCGAACATCAGGTCGTCACCTGCCTCGAGCCGGGCGGCGAGGAACTCCCCACAGTTGACGGTCATCCTCTCGGCCGCGAGACGCTCGCCAAACGCCCGGTACTGTTCGTGGAGCGCCTCGATGTCGAAGGCATCGGGGTCCACCTCGTCGTGGCCGTCGACGGAGACCCCGTAGACCTCCTCGAGGAAGGCTCGTTTCTGTGGAACCACGTACTCCAGGCGTGAGCGAAGGGTTTCACCGTCCAGCAGGTCGCCGACCCGGACGCCGCGACGGCCGGCTTTGTCCTCGTAGGCCGGGCCGATTCCGCGGCCGGTCGTCCCGGCGGCGAGGTTGTCGTCGGACTTCAGGTCCTCCTCGACACCGTCGAGCACGCGGTGATAGGGGAAGATGACGTGTGCGCGCTCGGCGACGCGGACGTCCGGTTCGAGCCCGCGCTCGCGGAGCGTGTCGAGTTCGTCGAACAGCGTCTGCGGGTTGACCACGCAGCCGTTGCCCAGTACGCCGACCTTCCCCCGGACGGCGCCGCTTGGCACGAGTGAGAGCTTGTACTCGTCGCCACCCTGGACGACGGTGTGGCCGGCATTGTCACCGCCCTGGTACCGCGCAACGACGTCCGCGGCCTCGCCGAACAGGTCGACGACCCCGCCCTTCCCCTCGTCGCCGAGCTGTGCCCCGACGATTGTCACGGTCATTACTCCGATTTCCAGCGTAGCTGGTAAACAGATTACGGTCCGCCCATTTTGACTCTATACTAGCGCTTATATACTCGTGCCCGAAAGTTGGAGCATCGCCGTCGAACGGGACTGCCTCCGGGTGTAGCCGGGCAATTCCGGCAATTTCTGTCCCACGACGGCAACACTTAAATCCGGCCAACACAAGTTAACAATTGCCATGATAGACCGTCTTGAGAAGGAAGTCGACATGCTGGAACGCCATCTGCAGGTGTTGCGGATGGTGATCGAAAACGAGCCAATCGGGATTGTCAAGATGTCTAACGAGACCGGCTATCCCCACCACAAGGTCCGCTACTCGCTGCGTGTGCTGGAGGAGGAGAACCTGATCGAACCTTCGAGCCAGGGTGCGATCACGACCGAGGACACCGAGGCGTTCGTCGACGACCTCGACGGCAAGGTCGACCACATCATCGACAAACTCGAGCGGATGAAAATCGAGGACGTCGCCGAGGTCGAGGGTTAGAGTTCGGGGACGGCGAGGTGGAAGTTCTGGTTGCGCGCCTCGACTAGACAGAGGTGATATCCGCGCTTTCGGCTCAGATTGACGAAACTCCTGCGTTTGTCCCGGCTCAACAGCCCGTCCTTCGTCGCCTCTGCGGCCGTCTCCAGGGCCTCCGGCTCGAAGAAGCTCTCTGTCACGAGTAGTGCCCCCGCGAGGCTGTCCTTCGTCCCCCCGACCCGCTCGGCGGCCGTGATGAGCCCCCCCATCATCTCCTCTGTCGCGCCCTGCCGGGAGTCGTTCAGATTCGCCACGAACAGCGGGTCCCCCATCCGGTCGCGCAACACGACATCGAAGGTCTCCTGACCCCGCTGTTCGGCCCCGTCCTCGGTGTATCTGACCGCAATCGTCCCGCTCAGTTCCGCCCGGTCAACCTCCGGAAGCGCGTCGTAGAGGCCGCCCAACCCGTCGACCCCGCCGGCGTCCCTGACCTCGAACAGCAGTTCCTCCACCAGCCAGGTGACGAACTGGTACTCGACCCGGCCCCGAATGAACGTGTCGTAGTCCTGGCCGTCGACGGCGACCTCCCCGGCATCGAACTGGGTGTGCTGTTCCAGCCTGAGGTTCTCGGTTACACCCTCGCGACCCCCCTCCCCGTCGTGAGCGTCGGTCAGCGTCATCCCGTTTTTCGACCGGTAGCGGACGAACAGGTCCGTCCCATCCAGAGCTTCCGCCGGGCTCAGCCGCTGTTGTGCCCCGGTCACAACGCCGAACTCCTCCTTTACCCGCTCCAACTCCGTCTCCAGGCGCTCGACCTCCGCGGCCAACCCGTCACGCTCCTCTTGGAGGCTGGTCACCTCCGCCTGCAGCTCCTCCCGGCGGTCGCGCTCCTCGGCGAGTTCCGTCTCTAGCCTGTCGAGTTCGGCCGCCCGGTCCTCGAGTTGTTCGCGGAGTCTCTCGACCTCCTCGGGCTCGGCTGCCTGTGTCGTCCCGCTGTCGACCGTGCCCGTCACCACGCTCTGGCCCGACCCGGACGAACCCGTGTCGCCGTCAGGCGCCGCCTGCTCGTCGCCCTCCTGTCCTGTGTCCGCAGCCACCGAGGGCGTCCCCACCTCTGTCGCCGTCTGCCGGGCTGAGTCCGACGGTGTCTCGGCCGCTGTCCCCTCGCGGTCGTTCGCCCTCGGCGACGTTCGCGCCGGGCTCAGTGACGGCACGGACTGTGTCTCCAGCGCCACACCCGTTCCCTCGTCCCCTCCGGCCCCGGTCCCCTCACCGGCTACGCCGGCCGTGTCCATCGCCCCCTCACCGTCCTCCGCCTCGGTGGGGCCGGCACCCGACTGTGGGGCCGGCTCGCTCGCGGGGCGCTCATTCGGCTGCACGCCAGGGTCGCTGAGAGGCGCTGGGTCACGACCTGGCGTCGACTCGTCCGCCCCCGCCCCACCCTGGCGCTGCCCGGTGGCCCCCTGTTCGGCGGTGTCTCCCTGCGTTTCGCGGCCGGGCTCCGACCCCTGGCCTGATGCGCGCCCCGACCTGTCCTCCGTGGGTTCGGGCTCTGGCTCCGGGTCGGTCGCTTCCCCGGGCGCGTCGGTGTCGTCCCGCTCGGACCCTGGTGGCTCCGCCTCAGGTCGACTGGCCGCCGACGGCTCCGTCGAGGAGCCGGCGGCTGTCTCGTCGGGAGGGTCGGCCGCCCCCGGCTGGTCGACCTGGCCGGTGCGCTCGGGGTCCGCCACCGCCTCCGCCGGCTCTGCCGGGGTGTCCACCACAGCTGTCTCCGTCTCGGTCGGGTCACTCACCCGGGGCTCGGACCCCGCCGGCTCGGGCTGCCCGTCCGGTTCTCCTCGGCTGTCGGTGGCCGACCCCGCGGCCCCCCCGGTGGGCTCGGGCTCCGGGATCTCGATAGCCCCGACCGCTACCGGACGGACCTCGTAGATCCCGACCTCGTCGTCGGCCGTCTCGAAGGCCTCGTCGCCGTCGACGAGCTGCTGACTGTTGCCGACGAAGGCCACGCTCATCGAGCGCCCCTGGTGGTAGACGAGGTAGTAATCGCCGCTGAGGACGTTCTCAGAGAGCTCGACGTAGCCGGTGAACCCGCCCTCGGAGAGTGTCCTGTCGACCTCGGACATCGGCGTCTCCTCGGTGTAATACTTCGCACGGACCTCCTCACTCCGGCCCTGCATCACCGCGAGCAGAGGCAGCGCGGGGGAGGGCGCCCGGTAACTGGTGCCGTCCGCGCTCTCGAAGTCCTCGACCGAGCCGCCCTCGACCCCGACGACGGTGCCCTTCGTCATGTACAGTTCGGCGCCGCCGGCCCGCACGACGCCGGAGAAGTCCGCGTCGGCGAGGCCCTGGAGCCCGCGGTAGCCGTCCGAGACGGACCGCTGTTCCCAGCCGTCGACCCGGTCCGTGACGCGTGTACTCATTTATATCTACAAACCCGATGGCGTACAAATACTTTGCGGGGAAGCGACGGACATAACCCGGTCCCGGCCGTGTCTGTGCGTATGGACGAGGACATCGACAGCGAACTCGACCGGGATATCGAACCCGGGCTCAGCGAGCAGTACCGGAAGGCGAGTCCGTGGCCGCTGTTCGTGGCGCTTGGGTTTGTCCTCTCGGAACTCGGGGTCATTATGGGCTTTTTTTCCGTCACCGTCGTCGGAATTCTCCTCTTTGGCGGGACCACCGGTGCGATCCTCCAGGAGTCGGGGTATATCGCTCAGTCCTGGCGCGCCATGGTGTCGATCGGCGCACTGTTTGCCCTGTTGGGGGCGGTCGTCATCGCCACCTGGGGTGAGACGCTCGCCGTTGGCGGGCTGGTCGACCCCGCAAACAGCTTTGCGTACCGTGGGTTCGCGGTCGCCGTCTCCGGTGCCATCCTCGCCGCGGTCGGCACGACGGCAAAGGTCGCCAGCCGCCAGCCTATCTAAGCACAAACCAACACGCTATTTTACTCCCCTTCTCGAATTGCGGGTATGGAGAAGGAACTGTTCGACCGTGACACCCTCCTCGACCTCACGGTCAACTTCATCCCGCTGGGTATTCTCCTGCTGTTCATTGTCATCTATCTCGTCTTCAACCCCTTCGGATTCGGCGGTCTCGTCTCGGTCATCCAGTTTTCGATCATCGGCATCATGTTCATCGCCCTGTCGGTGCTGACCTACTACTCCGGGGCGGCGGTCTCCCGCGCGGAGAACCAGGCCGAGGCGGACGCGGCACTCGAAGAGGACGGGGAGACGGAACCGGGGGCACTCGACGGTGCGGCCGATACCGACGAGTTCGAGCGCGAACCCGCCGCCGAACTCGCCGACGGCGAGAGGCCGGACGGGGGCGAACCCGGCGACGGCGCGGCTACTGAGAGCAACGGTGAGGGCGAGGGTGCGGCCGACACCGACGACGACGCCGACAGCACGGCGTGACCGCGGCGGGAATCGCGAACCTAACCTTTGATATCCCCCCAGTCCCGAGGGCCTTCTATGGCAGGAGAGCAACTCCTATTGACGGCCCTCATGGGGGTGCTTCTGGTCGCCATCGTTGCGCTGCTGACGCGCATCGAGGACTGGCGGTCGTACACCCCACTCGCAGGCGGTGGTGCCGGACACGCCGGGGAGTCCGGCTACGCCCACAGCGAGAAACCCGGTGGGATCATGCGCTGGCTCACGACAGTCGACCACAAGGACATCGGGATGCTGTACGGCACCTACGCCATCATCGCGCTGGTGGTCGGCGGTCTGATGGCATTCCTGATGCGGATCCACCTCACGTCGCCCGAGGGTGCCCTGTTCAGCAACAGCTTCTACAACGCTCTGTTGACCTCCCACGGGATCACCCTTCTCTTCCTGTTCGGGACGCCGATCATCGCGGCCTTCGCGAACTACTTCGTCCCGCTGCTGATCGGGGCCGACGACATGGCCTTTCCCCGGATCAACGCCATCGCCTTCTGGCTCCTCCCTCCGGGTGCACTCCTGATCTGGGCGGGCTTCTTTCTCGAGCCGCTGACCGGCGGGGCGGTCGAGGCCGCCCAGACCTCCTGGACGATGTACACACCCCTGTCGGCCGAGCAGGCCACCGCAGGCGTCGACCTGATGCTCCTGGGCCTGCACCTCACCGGTGTCTCCGCCACGATGGGGGCCATCAACTTCATCGCCACCATCTTTACCGAGCGCGGTGACGACGTCAGCTGGGCTAACCTCGACATCTTCTCCTGGACCATCCTGACCCAGTCGGCGCTGATCCTCTTTGCGTTCCCGCTGTTGGGCAGCGCACTGGTGATGCTCCTGATGGACCGCAACCTCGGGACGATGTTCTTTGCCGTCGAGAACGGCGGGACGATGCTGTGGCAACACCTGTTCTGGTTCTTCGGACACCCCGAGGTGTACATCCTCGTGCTCCCGCCGATGGGGCTCATCAGTCTCATCATCCCGAAGTTCTCCGGCCGCAAGCTCTTTGGCTTCAAGTTCGTCGTCTACTCGACGCTGGCCATTGGCGTGCTCTCCTTTGGCGTCTGGGCCCACCACATGTTCTCGACCGGGATGGACCCCCGGCTCCGGGCCTCCTTTATGGCTGTCTCGCTCGCGATTGCCGTCCCCAGCGCGGTCAAGACGTTCAACTGGATCACGACGATGTGGAACGGGAAGATTCGGCTGACGACCCCCATGCTGTTCTGTATCGGCTTTGTCGCCAACTTCATCATCGGCGGGATCACCGGTGTCTTCCTGGCCGCCGTCCCCGTCGATGAGGTGTTGCACGACACCTACTACGTCGTCGGTCACTTCCACTACATCGTCATGGGGGCAATCGCCTTCGCCGCCTTCGCCGGCATCTACTACTGGTACCCGATCTTCACCGGAAAGATGTACCAGCGCAAGCTCGGCAAGTGGCACTTCTGGCTGAGCATGGTCGGCACGAACGTGACGTTCTTCGCGATGCTGGTGCTGGGCTACCTGGGGATGACCCGCCGGTACGCCACCTACGAGCTCACCGTCGCGGGCGCTCCGCTCGACCTCATCACACTGTTCCACCAGACGGCCTCGGTCGGCGCTCTCATCCTCTTTGCCGGCCAGCTGATCTTCTTCTGGAACTTCATCTCCTCGTGGCTCGAGGCGCCGGAACTCGACGACGGTGACCCCTGGAATCTGAAGGAGAGCGGGATGATCGACAAGGAGTTCCAGTGGCACGACGACCGCATCACCACGGCCGTCACCGACGGTGGCTCCACGGACGAAAACGAGGCGTCGTCGGACCTCCGCTCTGACGGCGGTGAGGAGGTCACCGCGGACGACGAGGCGGCGACTGACGGCGACGAGTCGACGGGCTCCGTGGACGGCGAGGCCTGAGACACGCCCGCGGTCTGCGCTACTGTTGCGTTCGCTGACTCCGCCTCCGGGATAGTCTCTGCCCGCGGTCGCTGCCAGGGTGTCTGCGCCCGGCTATCCGGTGGCGATCAGCACCAGCCCGGTGACGAACATCATGGCCGCGACGCCGGCCAGGACAAGAAAGAGCAGGTCCTTCTCGGTCATAGTCACACGTTGGCGGGGAATGTGTAAAGGCTATTCGTCTGGGCGGCAAAACCGTAGTATGCCAGAGGCTGAGGCCGGGAGCGAGGCTGATTCGGAGGCGACACCCGAGACAGCGCCCGAGCCCTCCGTCTGGGGTGGCAAGCGCTTTGTTTCCCTCATCTATCTCGGCCTGATCGTGGTCACCGGGCTGTTCGGCTACATCATCGGGCTCGCGCGCCCACAGGATCTTAACCCACAGCTGTTCGGGGTCATCTCGCTCCCGCCAACCCCGTTCGGCGTGGCGCTGTACGGTATGGTGACGGTCGCGCTCGTGCTCGGTGTCCTCCTGATGGGCGTCAGCTACGTCGCGGAGCGGTACGACACCGCGGCCGTCGACGACGACTCCTGAGGGCCGCTCAGAACCCGCCGCCGTAGCTGCCGTAGTGGTCCACGAAGACGCCCATGACCTCCTGGACCGTTGCCTTTGCTTTGACCGCCTCGATGACCGCCGGCATGACGTTGTCGCCCTCACGGGTCGCCGCCCGGACCCCGTCGAGTGCGGTCTCCACGGCTCGTTCGTCACGCTCGTCCTTCGTGCGCGCCAACCGCTCACGCTGGCGGTTCTGAGTCTCCTTGTCGACCGACATCGTCTCGGGTTGGGTATCCTCCTCGATGGTGTACTCGTTGACGCCGACGACGACCTCCTCGCCGCGCTCGACGCGTTGCTGGTACTCGTAGGACGCGTCCTGGATCTCCCGCTCAAAGTAGCCGTCGTCGATACCCCGGAGGATGCCGTCCCGGACCGAGCCGTCACCCATGCTTTTGATCTCCTCGATATACTCGCGGGCCTCGGCCTCCACCTCGTTGGTCAGCTTCTCGACGGCGAAACTCCCACCCAGCGGGTCCACGACGTCGGCCACGCCGGACTCCTCGTCGATGATCTGCTGGGTGCGCAACGCGACCCGGACGGCCTCCTCGCTGGGCAGGGCCAGCGCCTCGTCGTAGCTGTTCGTATGGAGGCTCTGTGTCCCGCCGAGAACACCCGCGAGCGCCTGGATCGTCACGCGGACGATGTTGTTCAGGGGCTGTTGGGCGGTCAGTGACTGGCCCGCCGTCTGGGTGTGAAACTTCATCTGCTGGGCCTTGGGGCCGGCGTCGTACCACTCCTCGGTCAGCCGGGCCCACAGTCGCCGCCCGGCGCGGAACTTCGCCACCTCCTCGAGCAGGTCGTTGTGGGAGTTGAAAAAGAAGGAGAGTGTCGGGCCGAACTCGTCGATATCCATCCCGCGGTCCAGACAGTCCTCGACGTACCCCAGCCCGTCCGCGAGTGTAAAGGCAAGCTCCTGGACGGCGGTCGAACCCGCCTCGCGGATGTGGTAGCCCGAGACGGAGACGGGGCTGAACTTCGGCGTCTGGTCGACGGAGAACTCGATGACGTCACTCACCAGCCGTAGCGAGGGTTCCGGCGGGATGGCCCACTCCTTCTGAGCGATGAACTCCTTGAACATATCGTTCTGAAGCGTCCCGTTGACCTGCTCGCGGGGGACACCCTGCTCGTCGGCCAGCGCGACGTACATCGCGTAGATGACCGGCGCGCTCGGGTTGATCGTAAAGGAGGTGGAGACCTCCCCGAGGTCGATCCCGTCGAACAGCCGGGCCATGTCGTCGATGGTGTCGACGGCCACACCTTCCTTGCCGACCTCCCCGTCGCTCATCCGGTCGTCGGAGTCGAGCCCCATCAGCGTCGGCATGTCGAAGGCCGTCGAGAGCCCGGTCTGGCCCTCGTCGATCAGGTAGTGAAACCGCTCGTTTGTCTCCTCGGCGGTGCCGTAGCCGGCGAACTGACGCATCGTCCAGGTCCGGCCGCGGTACATCGTCGGGTAGACCCCACGGGTGTAGGGGGGCTCACCTGGGAAGCTCAGCTCCTCCTCGTAGTCGGTGTCGGCGACGTCCTCGGGGGTGTACAGCCGGTCGAGTTCGTGGTTCGAGACCGTCGCAAACCGGTCCTGGCGCTCGCCGTAGGCGTCGAGCACGGGGTCGAGGGTCTCCTCCTCCCACTCCTCCTTCGTGGAGCGGATCGCATCCAGGTCCTCTTCGTCGTACATATGATACCGTTTCGCACCCTAGGACTAAGAGTTTCGGGACGTCGCCCGCCGAAGGCGGCCGGCTCGCGTCTCAGCTGTTGTGCTGCTGGAGTCGCTCGGTCGTCTCGACCAGTGGGTGGTGGGCGTAGTCGACGGCGTCGATGTCGTCGATCGACTCGAGTTGCTCCTTCTCGGCGGTCTTGACCATCCCAAGGTCGACGGGCTCGTCGATGACGATCACGTAGGCGTCCATCTCGTCGATGGCCAACCGGCTGGCGGCCTTCACGCGGTGGTGGCCGTCCGCGAGCAGGAGTTCGGTGCCGGTGTCGATGACCACGACCGGCTCCGCGAGCCCCCGTTCGAGCTCGTACCGGCGCCCCTCCAGTTCGTCGGCGTAGACCTTTCCCTGGGTCGGTGTGAGTTCGCCCAGTCTGACGTCCCGGCGCTCCTGGCGGGTCTCGACGTCGTGGATATTCTCCAAGGTTTCACGGAGCTTCTCGACCTTGCCGGGGGTCGCACGCTCGATCTGGCTGCGAATCACGTCGGCGTTCGAGATGATCCCGACGAGATTGCCCGCGTCGTCGACGACGGGGAGCCGCTGGATGCCGGACCGGAGGATCACCCGGGCCGCGTCGTCGACCTCCATGTCCGGGTGGGCGACCAGGAGGTCGGTGGTCATCACCTGAAACACGGGGACGTGCTCGGGCTCGAGGAGGAGGTCACGGGCGTTGATGAAACCCTCGACGTGGCGGCCGTTACAGACGGGGAAGCCGTTGTGTTCCTTGCTCTCGGCGATCCGGTCGGCAACGTCGGCGACTGTCACGTCGGGGGAGACCGTCTCCACGTCCCGCGTCATGTAGTCGCCGACAGTCGGTGTTCCCTCGTCTGTCATCGGTCACACTCACGAGTGGCCGGGAAAAAAGTCCCCCGGCTCCACGCTCAGTCCCGCGTGCCGGAGGCTGACCGTCCACCACCCGGCTCCCCGTGGTCTGTGTCGGCAGGCTCGTCGGAGCCCGTCTCCCCCTGCCCGTCGACCTCCCCACCCTCACCGTCACCCGCCCACAGTAGATACCGGTCCACGAGGTCCTCGGCGGGAACGGTGTTCGGCGGGGCGGCGGCAGTCTCGACGGCCTCGAGAAAGCGGCTGGTGACGAAGGTCTCGACGACGTCGAACAGCGACTCCCGGTCCTCGGCGGCCTCGAGGACGCCGAGTGTGACCTGGGCGCCCGCCATATCGGTGTGGCCGCCGGCGCTCCCGACACGGCCAAAGGCCTCCCGCAGCGCGCCCCCGAGGTCGAACCCCCCGCTGCGGGACCGTGCCGAGATGTGGATCGTCCCCGATATGACGCCGTACACCACCGTCGTGGCGACCCCCTCCATGTCTACCAGACGGTCGGCGGCCTGGGCGAGTGCATCCCGGTCGGTCAACTCCCCGACACAGCTGAGCAACACATCCCCCTCGCGGTGGCGGTTACGGACCGCGGCCGCGATGACCGCGAAGGTGTCCGGGTTGATACTCGGTGACCCGACCCGCTCCAGCGCCCCCAGGTCCGCCTCGGGCAACAGCCACGCGGCGGCCTCGAAGTCCATCGCCGACACCCCTCGCCTGAACTCGCGGGTGTCCGTCCGGATCCCAAAGAGCAGCCCCGTCGCCAGGTCCGCCGCCGGCGTCACACCAAAGTGGTCGAGATAGTCGACGAGGAGTGTGCTCGTCGCCCCAGCCTCGCTCCGGAGGTCGACGAACCGGCCCTCGACCGGCCCGCGCGGGGGGTGGTGGTCGATGATAATGTCGACATCGGTCGTTTCGGGAAGCCCGTCGTTGACACCCGGCTGGGAGTGGTCGACGAGTGCGACCCCGTCGGCGTCGGGTTCGACGCCCGGTTCGAGGCTCGTCAGGTCGAACTCGAGGAGGTTCACCAGCGCACGGTTCTCCTGGTGACCGATTGCGCCGTAGTAGTAGACACCAACCTCACAGCCGCTGGCGGCCGCGGTCCGCCGGAGTGCAACCGCGCTCGCGATGGCGTCCGGGTCGGGGTTGTCGTGGGTGACGATAGCCAGTCGGTCGATCCCCTGGAGCACCCGCCTGAGTTGGCGCTCTCGCATCCCTCGTTCGGTGACCCGCCCCAGCAGGTAGTCGACCGTGGCCTCGGTGGGGTCGACCACCCGGTCCGCGGCGTCGCTGACGGCCGTCCACCGGTCGTCGCCGCGCCCGTCGTTGTCGAGGTACGCGACCAGCACCGCGTCCGGGTAGACGGCCCGCGCCGCACGCAGGTTCGCGAGGGCGTCGTCGGGGTCCGGCGTCGCGACGACCACACTCCCGACACGCTCGATAGCTGCGAGTGCGCTCCGGTCGTCGGGGGCCGCCACGGTTGCCGAGGCGCCGGCCTCGCGAACGGTGTCCGCGGTCCCCTCGTCCGGTGTGAGCACGTGGACTGTCGGGCCTCCATCCCGGTCGACTATCGCCCGTCCGAGCGAGCGGGCCGGCGCTCCGCTCCCCAGTACCACCCGCGTATCCATACTTCTGGTGAGGCCCGCCGACGCTAAAAGGTCGCGTTCACTTCAGCCGCTCCTGCAAAAAGGATGGGTGGGAGGCAACGACACCCTCGATGCTCGTGAGCTGTTCGTTGATGATCTCCCCGAGTTCGTCGCCGTCACCCGCCCGTACCTCCGCCATGAGCATGTGGTCGCCGCTGGAGGTGTAGAGTGCCTCGACCGCATCGAGCCTCCTGAGTGCGTTGGTCACCTCGACGTAGCGCTCACTCTCGACATCGACCCCGACGATGGCGATAGACTGGCCCGACAGCTTCTTCGGGTCGATATCCGCGGAGTAGCCCACGATAACCTCCTCCTCCTCCAGTTTCCGGATGTACTTTCTGACCGTCGGCTTGGAGACATCCGCCCGCTCGGCGATTTCGGCGTAGGAGGCCTGGGCGTCGTCCTCCAGCACGGAGAGGATCTGTTTCTCCGTTGCTTCGGTACTCATACACTGTTCTTTACCGTCGGTGAAAAAATACCTTCCGAACCCGAAAGTCTAGAGCCGATACGGTGTCCCGACGGGCCACTCCGACCCGGTCGGAGCCGGGATTGGCGGGGGGTCCCCCGGCTCAGGTGTGGCGGTCGATGAGTCTGTCCGCCGTCCGCTCCCACTCGCCGTCCTCGAAGTACCGCTCGGCGACGGGCTCCTCGGGGACGTCACCCTGGGCCCGCTTCTCCTCGCCGTAGGAGGGCCGGTCGGGGTCGTGGTAGAACCGCCCGGTCAGCACCTCACCCTCGTAGAGCCGGGACTCGGCCTCGTACATCGTCTCGGCGGCCTCGCGGCGGTCGCCGGTGTCGAGGTCGAACTCGTCGCTGTCCTGGATGTCGGTGTACGGGACGTACTCCTTTGCGTCCTTGTTCCAGGTGGGACACTGGGTCAGGAAGTCGATGTGGGCGAAGCCGTCGTGTTGGATGGCCTCGACCAGGATCTCCTGGGCCTGTCTTGGGTTCACCGCGGCCGTCCGGGCGACGTAGGAGGCCCCCGATGCCAGCGACAGCGACATCGGCCGAACGGGGTCCTTCGCGGAGCCGTGGGGCTGGGTCTTTGACTCGTGGCCCTTCGGGCTCGTCGGGGAGGTCTGGCCCTTCGTCAGCCCGAAGATCTCGTTGTTGAAGACGATGTAGGTCATGTCGTGGTTCTCGCGGGCGGTGTGCATGAAATGGTTCCCGCCGATGCCGTAGCCGTCGCCGTCACCCCCTGCCGCGATCACCTCCAGCCCCGGGTTGGCGAGCTTCGCGGCCCGTGCGACCGGGAGCGCCCGGCCGTGGATGCTGTGAAAGCCGTAGCTCTCGAAGTACGAGGAGAGCTTGCCCGAGCAGCCGATCCCGGTCACAAGCAGCGTCTCGTCGGGGGTGCGACCCACCTCGGGCATGGCGCCTTTCAGCGCCTTCAAGACGCCAAAGTCACCACACCCGGGACACCACGTCGCCTGTGGCTCGACCCCCGGCGTGAACTCCTCCTGGTCTATCTCCCGGTCCTCGCCGATTGCTGTGAACGTACTCATATCAGTCACCTGCCGCTGGGACGAACCGCATGTTGCCGGCGGCCGGCTGGCCACCGTCGATGCTCGACTCGAAGCCCTCGACGACCTCGCCGGGCTCGAACGCTTCCCCGTCGTACTTCAGCAGGCTGGCCAGCTTCTCGCCGTACTGGCCCAGCTCCTTCTGGGTCAGCCCGCGGAACTGCCCGGTTGCGTTCATCTCGACGACGACACACTCCCGGACGCTCTCTAAGAACCCCCGGACCTCCGTCTCGGGGTATGGCAACATGTCACTAACGCCGAGCGCCTTCACCTCGTGGCCGGCCGCGTTCAGCCGGTCGACGGCCTCGAAGACAGTGTCCTGTTGGCTCCCCCAGACGAGCATGCCGAGGTCCGCGTCCGCCGGGCCGTGATGGGTCTGGTGGCTGTGCTCGCTGTCGTCGAGTTCCGCGCGGACCCGCTCGAGCTTCCGAACCCGGCGGTCCATCTGTGCCTTCCGGTTGTCGGGGTCCTCGCTGATGTGGCCAACGGCGTTGTGTTCGTTGCCCGAGGCCAGGAACCGGCCGCCGGTCTGGCCGGGGACCGAGCGCGGGCTGACGCCGTCGTCGGGGTCGTGGCGGTACCGTTCGAACTTGCCGGACTCGTGGTGGGCGGCCTCGCTGATCTCCTCCTCGGTCAGGGTCGCGCCGAGCGAGGGGTCGGGCTCGCGGTCGAAGAAGTCGACGTCGACGTTGCGCATCTCGCCGCCGAGCTTCTGGTCGTACAGGAGTATCGCCGGGATCTGGTAGTCGTAGGCGACCTGGAAGGCCGTCCGGGTCTGCTCGTAGGCCTCCTCCAGGTTGCCTGGGGCGAAGACCACCCGGTTCGAGTCACCCTGGCTGGTGTAGAGGACGTGCTCTAAGTCCGCCTGCTCGGTCTTCGTGGGCATCCCCGTCGACGGGCCGGCCCGCATCGCCTCTACCAGGACAAGCGGTGTCTCGGTCATCTCCGCCAGCCCCAGTGGCTCGCTCATCAGCGCGAACCCACCGCCGGAGGAGCCCGACATCGACTTCACCCCCGCGTGAGAGGCGCCGATGGCGAGTGAGGCGGCGGCGATCTCGTCTTCGACCTGCTCGGCGACGCCGCCGAACTCCGAGAGGTTCTGGGACATGATCGTGAACACGTCCGTCCAGGGGGTCATCGGGTAGCCGGCGATGAACCGACAGCCCGAGTCCAGGGCTGCGTAGGCGATGGCGTTGCTCCCACTCATCAGCGCCTGGTCGGTGTCGTGACCCCCCGTCGGGACACGCAGGTCGTGGCTGAACTCGAACTCACTGGCCTGCTCGTAGGCCATCTCGAGGATCGTGAGGTTTGCTTCCATCACCTCGCCGGACATCGCCTCCCGGACGAGCTCCTCGAAGTAGCCGGTGTCCTGCCCGAGCAGCGCGGCCGCCGCGCCAACACCCGCCGTGTTGCGCATTACCTCACGGCCGTGTTCGCGGGCGAGCCCCCGGAGGTCCATCGGGTAGACGTGCCAGCCGTTCTCCTCGGCGCGCTCCTCGAGACGGATCTCCGCGATGTCCGCCTCCTCGAAGAAGCCGGTGTCGTAGAGGACGACCCCACCCTCGTTGAGGTCCGCGAGGCTCTCGGTCAGCGGTTTGACCTTCTCGTTGCCGTAGTAGGCGCCGTCCTGTTCGCTGCGGGCAAACGAGTCGCCCAGTGCGAGCAGGAAATTGAACCCGTCGCCGCGCGAACGGACCGGTTCGTTCGACGCCCGGACCTCGACGTAGGTGTGACCGCCTCTGATCCGCGACGGATAGTGTCGGTGGGTGAAGACGTTGAGTCCCGACCGCATCAGCGCCTTTGCGAAATTCTGGCTCGTCGAGTCGATCCCGTCGCCAGACCCGCCGGCGATCCGCCACATAAGTGTCTGGTCTGTCATATGTCGGTGTCGGCCCCGGTCGGGTGCCGTATGTGAGCCTCTGTCGCGACGTGACTAAACTCTTGTCACCGAATCGATGAGTAACGATCGTGATGGACCACAGCCCCTCGCGGGCTGTCACCTACCAGTCGGCCTGGCCGTAGATCAGGTCGCGCTGGATGTTGTTCGCCCCCTCGTAGATGACGGGGACACGGACGTCACGGTAGATCCGGGAGATCTTGTTCTCCTTGAGCACCGACCGGCCGCCGTGGAGCTGCATGGCGCTCTCGGCGCAGTCGACCGCGGCTTCGGTGGCGGTGGTCTTTGCGAGTGCGGCCCAGTAGCCCGGGTCGTTGCCCTCCTCGACGTTCTCGGCGGCCCGCCAGGCCAGCGCCCGGGCGGACTCGAAGTCCATACACATCTCCGAGAGGTCGTGCTGGACGGCCTGGAACTCGCTGATCGACTGACCCCACGCGTCCCGGTCGTGGACGAACGCGCTGGCCTCCTCGATAGCTGCTGCGGCCAGCCCGAGCCCGTGCCCGGCAACGCCGACCCGGCCGTGGTTGAAGAAGTCGGTCACCATCGAAAAGCCCTCGCCTTCGTTGCCGACCAGATTTTCCGCCGGGATCCGGCAGTCGTCGAGCACGATATGGCCCTGCTTCGAGGCGCGGAAGGACATCTTCTCGGGGATATGCTCGGCGTTGTACCCCGGCGCGTCGGTGGAGACGATGAACATCGAGTAGTCCTCGTACCGGCTGTCACCGCCGCCGGTCTTCGCGTACAGTGTCAGCCAGTCAGCCTCGACCGCGTTGCCGACCCAGTACTTCTCGCCGTTGAGGACCCACTCGTCGCCGTCCTTCTCGGCGGTGGTGGTCATCCCCGCGAGGTCGCTTCCGGTGTCCGGCTCGGAGACCGCCAGCCCCGTGATCTGCTCGTTGTCGGCGACGGGCCGGATGTACTCGTCCTTCTGCTCCTCGGTGCCGTACTCGCAGACGACCTCGGCGCCGAAACTCGCCAGCTGGAGCGTGAGCGCGATACCGGCGTCGGCCCGGTAGAGCTCCTCGGTCAACGCCAGCATCTGGGACAGGTCCAGCCCACGGCCACCGTACTCCTCGGGGATGTCCTGTGCGACGAGATTCGCCTGCATCCCCGCCTCGAGCACCTCCCAGGGGTACTCCCCGGACTCGTACTGCTCCTCGGCGACAGGCTCGATGACCTCCTCGGCAAACTCCCTCGCCTCGCGCTTGATCGGGAGCGCGTGTTCCGGCACGATGGACTCGTCTAGAATATCCATACTACCTGATGGGACTCAGCAAATAAAAATACGCTGGGTTCCCGTCATCACCCCACTCCACTCACCCACGCTTGACCGAGACGGCGACACCTTCCCCCAGCGGTAACAGCGCGGTGTCGAACCCGTCGGCGTCACGGACGTGCCCGAGATAGTCGGCGACCCCGCGACTGGCCTCACTGGCCTCGACGGACTCGCCACGGAGCACGGCGAGTACGTCCGCCCGGTCGATGGGACCGGCGGTAACGGCGTTGTCTGCGAGCACCAGCCCACCCTCACGTAGCTTCCCTCGGACCGCCTCGAACGCCTCTACGTACCGCGATTTCTCGTTGTCGACGAGGGCAACGTCGAACGGCCCCTGATACTCGGTGACGGTCTCGATTGCGTCACCGTGCTCGAAGTGTGCCCGGTCGGCGAGACCGGCCCGCTCGAAGTACGCCCGGGCATCCTCGAGTTCCTCACGGTCCACCTCGGTCAGGACGACTGTGCCGTTTGCGGGCAGTTCCCGCGCGAACCAGTAGGCCGAGTAGCCAAAGCCGGAGCCGAACTCGAAGACCCGGCGGGCGCTCACGGTGCGCGCCAAGAGCGCGAGCCAGCCGCCCACAGCGGGGCCGACCGTCGGGAACCCCTCCCGGTCGGCGCGGGCGTCCATCTCCTCGACCAGCGCGTCCGGCTCGGGCCCGACCACCTCGGCCAGAGCGGTGACCTCCTCGGGGAGCACCTGTGCCATACCTCTCGAGGCGGGCCCCGGCGGCTTACCGGTTGCGCCCGAGCGCCCCGAGCAGTGCCCGAACACGTTCGCGCTCGACGGGTGCGGCGGTCTCGCTGTCGCGTTTCAGCGCCGTGCCGACGATGAGCCCGTCGGCGCGCTCGAGGTAGGTACCGGCATTCCCGGGCGTCACACCACTGCCCACGAGAACTGGCACCTCGCGGCCGGCGTCGTCCCGGCCGTCGAGGACCGCCCGGAGCCGGTCGTCGGCCGCCGGCTCACCGGTTGCCGAGCCCGAGACGACGAGTCCGTCAGCCAGTCCGCGGTCGACCGTCTCCCGGGCCAGCCGCGCGAGGTCACGGTCGGCGACCGCCCCGGAGTGTTTGACCGCCACATCGGCAAGAACGGCCACGTCCGCGTCGAGTCGCTCGCGGCGCCGGAGGGTCTCGTGTGCGCGACCCTCGAGCAGGCCCTGGTCGGTCGCGCGGGTCCCGGTGTGGACGTTTACACGGACGAACGCGCCGCCGGTGGCTGCCGACACCGAGAGGGCGGCCTCGGCGTCGTTTCTGAGCACGTTCACACCGTGTGGCCGGTCGACCTCGGCCGTGACAGCGCCAACAGCCGCCGTGAGCTCCGCAACAGTGTGTGCCGGGACCGACTCCGGGTGGTAGGGTGTGTCGCCGTAGTTCTCGAACAGGAGGCCGTCACAGCCGCCGTCCACGAGGGCGGCTACGTCGGCTCGTGCCCGCTCCCGGATGGCCCCCCTGTCACCGCCGTAGCCCGGGGAGCCAGGCAGGGCCGGCAGGTGGACCATCCCGACCACCGGCCCTTCGCGCCCGAAAACCGCCTCGGTATCCATGGTCGGTGTTTGACACCCTCGGACTAAACCCTGGCCCAGTGTGTGCGGGAACCCTCGGACGGCCGACGACGGTCACGCCGCGGCCCTCACTCGACGTACGCGGGCTCGTTACCGGACTGCCACTTGACCGAGCAGCCCCGGGAGGGCTCGAACTCGGCGGTGACCTCCCCGTCGGCCAGCAGCGTCTCGATGTGCCCCTTCATCTCGCGTTCGGTTGGCT
Source organism: Salinirussus sp. (assembly GCA_028275005.1). Classification (GTDB taxonomy): domain Archaea; phylum Halobacteriota; class Halobacteria; order Halobacteriales; family Haloarculaceae; genus Salinirussus. The sequence continues at coordinate 2,775 of JAQCNN010000160.1, read as the reverse complement.
CGTCGTCGGGGTTGAGCGCGTCGTCGACCCGGCCGTGATAGGCCAGCCGGAAGGTCCCGTCCACCGCCCGGAAGAGGAACGGGTCGGGCGTGCAGACTGCACCGTAGGCCGCCGCAACAGCCTGTGTCTCGTCGTGCAGGTAGGCGTCGTACCCGACCTCGCCGCGCTCGACGTACTCCTGCATCCGTTCGAAGGAGTCCTCGGGGTACGCCGCCGCGTCGTTTGGGTTGATGCCGACGACAGCAACCTCGTCGTACTCGTCGGCGAGCGCGTTTAGCTCGTCGAACTTCGCCTTCGCGTAGGGACAGTGGTTGCAGGTGAAGACCACGAGCAGCGCCTCGTTGTCGCTAAACTCCCCGAGTGTGTGGCGTTCGCCGTCGGTGCCGGGCAGTTCGAAGGCGGGTGCCTCGTCGCCGCGTTCCAGAACGTCCTCGGAGTCGAGTGCGACCATACCCGGTCTTCGGACGCGTCGTGTTTCAGCGTGACGCCGGCCAGTCCGGCCTGTGCGGGTCACCCGGTCGCCGTCAGATACACCGCGACGATGGCGAGGGCGATACCCACCCCACGCCGCAGTGTCAGCGTCTCGTCGAGCAGGACGACGCCGACCGCCGAACTTGTGACGATGAACATGGCAAAGACGGGAACGACGACGCTCACCGGGCCCAGTGAGAGCGCCCGGTAGTACGCGATGATCCCCACCGCGAGAAAGAGCCCGGCGGCGTAGACGTAGGGGGACTTCGAGTGGGTCAGAAAGCCCGACACGTTGGTGCCCGACACGACGACGAGCCCGCCCGCGACGACCACGAGGATGAGATTCGAGAGCAACACGGCCACGTCACTGGGCACGTCGGTCAGTGCAATCTTCATCAGCGGCGCGACCATCGTGTAACTCGCCATGCCGACGAGCGCCCAGAGCACATAGTTCACGCCGGCCGTAGGTCCCCCGGGGTCTTCAGTCGCCACATTCCCGACGACCCACGGGCCGGACACCCCGTACCGGGTCCCGGGCCGGCGGCGTCTGTGCGTCCACTGCCAGGCCGACCCAGCGCTGCCGTGGCCCGCTGTTGTCGGCGTAACTGTCACCGGAGGCCGGGGCCGTCGGTGGTCGATGACGGCCGTGCTGTCTGCTCGGCAGGCCGCCGGACCGACAGGATTTTGTTCGCGCTACGGTCCCTACTGGTATGAGCAGTCACAGCGACGTGCTTGGCATTCTGCGGACCGACGCCAGGACCTCGGTTGAGGATATCGCCCGTCAGACAGGGCTGGAGGAGGCCGACGTTGAGGAGGTCATCGCCGAACTGGAGGACAGCGGTGTCGTCAAAGGGTTCCAGGCGGTCGTCGACTGGGACCGTGTCGAGGACGAACCGGTCCGGGCAGTTGTCGAACTCAACGTCACCCTGGACCGCGAGACCAGCTACAACGAGGTTGCCGAGCGTGTCGCCAAGTTCCCCAACGTCGAGTCGCTACAGCTCGTCAGCGGCGACTACGACCTCCTGATGGAGGTCAGGGGGGAGTCGATGAGCGAGGTCTCCTCGTTCATCTCGGAGAAGGTGGCACCGGTCCCCGAGATCACCCAGACGGTGAGCCACTACATGATGGACACCTACAAGAAACGGGGCATCGAGCTCGGGGACGGCCACGACGACGACCGACTCTCCGTCTCCCCATGAAGCCGGCCGACCGCGTCGACCGGGTCCCCCCGTCGGGGATCCGCCGCTTTTTCGAACTCGCCGAGGAGAAGGACGATATCATCTCACTGGGCGTCGGTGAGCCGGACTTCTCGGCCCCGTGGGCGGCCCGGGAGGCGGCGATCACGTCTCTGGAGCAGGGAAAGACCTCCTACACGGCAAACCGGGGCCGTCGCGAACTCCGGGAGGTGATCGCCGAGGACGCCCGCGAACGCTACGGGCTTGACTACGACCCCGACGGGGAGGTCTTAGTGACCGCCGGCGCCAGCGAGGGGCTCGACCTCGCCTGTCGGGCGCTGGTCAACCCCGGCGACACGGTCGCGGTCGCCCAGCCGACCTACGTCTCCTACGTCCCGGCGGTGACCTTTGCCGGCGGCGAGGTCTGTGCCGTCCCCACCCGCCCGGCAGACGAGTTCAAGCTCACCTACGAGCGCCTCGAACAGGCGGGGGCAGCGGCGGCCGACGCCCTGATGTACTGCTACCCGAACAACCCGACCGGCGCGACGATGACCCGCGAGGAACTCGAGGAGGTCGCCGACTTTGCCCGCGAACACGACCTGTTTGTCCTCTCCGACGAGATCTACGCCGAGTTGACCTACGAACACGACCACACCTCCATCGCCACCCTGCCGGGGATGCGCGAGCGGACGGTCGTCTTCAACGGCTTCTCGAAGGCCTACGCGATGACGGGGCTGCGGCTGGGCTACGCCCTCGGGCCGCCCGAGGCGGTCACGGCGATGAACCGGATCCACCAGTACACGATGCTCTCGGCGCCGACCACCGCCCAGTATGCCGCCATCGAGGCCATCGAGAACTGCCAGGCGGTCGTCGCGGAGATGCGCCAGGAGTACGACCGGCGCCGACAGTTCGTCCTCTCACGGTTCGAGGAACTCGGGATGGACTGCTTTCCGGCAGGCGGGGCCTTCTACGCGTTCCCGGAGGTCCCCGACGGCGACGCCGAGGCCTTCGCCGAGGGGCTGTTAGAGGAGGAAGGGGTCGCAGCGGTTCCCGGGGGCGTCTTCGGCGAGGGAGGGGCGGGTCACCTGCGTGTCTCCTACGCGACCGGACTCGACGAGCTAAAGAAGGC
>JAQCNN010000148.1 GCA_028275005.1 Salinirussus sp. | reverse complement strand
CGACAGCCTCGTAGATACTCGCCCAGCCGTTCATTCCGCCCTCGAGGTGTTCGACGTCGTTGCCGCGCTCGATGAGCCGGCCGGCGACGTACTCGCTGGCGCCGCCTTTCGCGCAGACGACAGTTACCGTTCGGTCCCCGGGGACCTGTTCGAGCACGTCGTCGTTGATCTCGTCGTCGAGGAACTCGAAGTACGGGAGATTGACCGATTCGACCGTCTCACCCTCGATGTGCCACTCCTCGTACTCGGCGCTCATCCGAGTGTCGAGCAGGAACACGTCCTCGCCGTCGTCGATGCGGTCTCGAAGCGTCGCCGGAGCGACCGTGTCGACCGGGACGTCCGGTGTCGGGAAATCCTCAGCGTCCATGTACACCCGTTCTACCGGGTTCGAACACTAAAGCGTTTGTATAGTAAGTTGTGTTCTACACAATACAATCAGGCAGTGGTCAGAGTTTCTTACGCTTCAAACGCGCTCTGACGCCGTTCCTGCCAGCTCGTACCGTCCGACCGGCGCCGTAGCCGTTCACAGCGCTTCCACAGACCAACATTCTTTTGCCCCCGGAACGTGTATTGTGCGTTGACTCCAATACAGACCAACGGAGTAGAACGACAATGAGTGTAGAATTCGACATCGCGGAGACGCTCGACGTGAAGGGTGCATCGTGTCCAATGCCAGTGATAGAGACAAAGGCCGCCACGGACGGTCTCGTCGAGGGGGAGGTCCTCGAGGTGCTCGCGACGGACCCCGGCAGTGTGAGTGACATCGACGGCTGGGCAGCCGGCACCGACGGCGTCAAGCTGTTAGAGCAGGTGGAGGGCGAGGACGTCTACCAACACTACGTGCGCAGGACCGAGTGACGATGGGCACTGAGACCAAACCGGAGGCCGGCGGCGACCACCGCCGACCAGGAGCCGACGAAGGTGGCGCTCATCGCCACAAAGGGGACACTGGACATGGCCTACCCCCCGCTGATCCTCGCCAGCACCGCCGCCGCCTTTGGCTACGAGGTGACCGTCTTTCACACCTTCTGGGGGCTCGACATCCTCCACGAGGAGCACTCGGCGGACCTGAAGCTGAGTTCGGTCGGGAACCCCAACATGCCGGTCCCGAACGTCGTCGGCGCGCTCCCCGGGATGGACCGGGTCACCACGAGGATGATGGAGCGGCGCATCGACGACAACGACACCGCAACGGTCGGGGAACTGGTCGAGACCGCCCTGGAGATGGGCGTGGAGTTCCAGGCCTGTCAGATGACCATCGACCTGCTGGACTACGACGAGGACGACTTCTTCGACGGCGTCACGACCGGTGTCGGGGCGGCCACCGCCGTCCAGGACATGGCCGAGGCCGACATCCAGCTCCTCGTCTGAGTGGCTCACCGCCGGGCCGGGTCGTGCCGTCTCGACTCCCGGTGCTCGCTGGACGCGGCGGTACCCCCGGCCGTCGTGCCGGGCGTCCGGTTGTGTGTACGTGGAGCAACGCCACTTCCGCCGGCGTGTCCGTGCAGCAGGTTGACGGTCCGGTCACAGACGCTTGCGACGGGTGGTGTGTGGCGACCGAAAGGGGTTCACTTGTCCCACCCGAAGCTCCGGGGCATGGCAATTCCAATCGACCCGACACAGCTGGACCCCGACGACGTCGGCACGAAGGAGGCGACCCTGGAGATGGACCACGAGGCCGCCGTCGAACACGTCCGGGAGGTGTTCACCGACGCCGGCTTCGGTGTTGCGACCGAGTTCTCCCCCTCGGAGATGCTCAACGAGAAGGTCGACGCGGGCCGGGACCCCTACTACGTGCTCGGCGCGTGCAACCCCGAGGTCGCGGACCGGGCGCTCGACGCCACGGACAAACGGATGGGCGCACTCTTTCCGTGTAACGTCGTCGTCTGGGAGGAGGAGCCGGGCCGTCAGCGCGTCTACCACGTCTCGATCATGCGGGTCGCGCGGCTGGTCGGGATGGCCCCCGACGACGGGACGATGGCCGACATCGTCGCCGACACCGGCGAACTCGTCGACGAGGCCTTCGCGAACCTCTGAGTCCGGGCGTCGCCGACCCCGGTACGGGGACACAACTGGAGAGGGTATCAGGGCCTGATCGCAGGTCCCGCCTAACATGGCAGGTACTTTTGTGCGTTGCCGCCCACGGTCACGGTATGAATGACGTTCGAGTCTGTCTCGTGGGTGCGCGGGACGACCGGGCCGAACGGGTCCGGGACACAGTCGGCGCGGTTGGCCGGGCGCCGCGGGTGTCGGCCGTTGACGCCGACAGCTACGACTGTATCGTGGGCCTACCGGAGGGCGACGGGGTGGGGATGGCGGAGGCGCTCGCGGATGGCCCGCTCCCAGCGGTAGTGCTGACCGGCCGGGACGCGGACGCCGGTCAGGCGGCGCCACACCTCCCGGTGGTCAGGGACGGCCCGGGGGCCGGGGCGGTGCTGTCGCGGCGCGTCCGGGAGGCGGTCGGCGGTGCTGACACACCGGAGCGGGCACAGGCGACGACCACGGACGGGGGCGCAAGCGCGGTCGAACACACGGAGGACCCATTAGAGCGGATGACCGACGGTGTGGTCACCCTGGACGGGGAGTGGACGGTCACCTACCTCAACGGGGCGGCCGCGGAGACCCTGGGCGTGGACGCCGAGCGGGCGGTTGGGCGGCCCTTTAGTGAGGCCACACCCGGCGACGGCACGGTGTTCCGGCGGGCGACGGAGGCGGCGGCGGCGGCCGGCGAGGCGGTGACCGTCGAGGAGCACCACGAGGTGCTGGACGCGTGGATGGAGGTCCGGGCCTATCCCGACGAGGACGGCGCCTCGCTGTTTTTCCGTGACGTGACCGAGCGCCGGGCCGCCCGGGAGGAGCTCGCGGCGAGCGAGAGCGCGCTCCAGGAGCTACACGCCACCGTCTCGGACACGGGCCTGGGTGCAACGGAGAAGTTAGAGCGGATCCTGGCCGTTGGCCGGGAGCGCCTGGGCGTCGATATCGGGATGCTGACGCAGGTCGACGGCGACACCTGGCGTGTCGAGGCGGTCGCGGGCGAGCACCCGGGTGTGGAGCCGGGCGTGACGCTGCCGCTGTCGGAGACCGTCTGTCAGGAGGTCGTCGGGAGCGAGGGTGTCCTCGGTGTGACAGACGTCGACGACCGGTGGCCGGCCGGCGCCCGCGAGGTTGGCGTTGCCTGCTACCTGGGGGCCGAACTCAGCCTCGACGGGGAGCCTTACGGGACAGTCTGCTTTGCCGACCGCTCGCCGAGAGAGCGGGAGTTCACCGAGAGCGAGACTGCACTCGTAGAGATGCTGACGGACTGGGTGCGGTACGTGCTGGACCTGGAACACGAGCAGGCCTTCGTCGAGAGCATCCTCGGCAGCCTGCCCGACCCGCTGTACGCCTTCGACGAGACGGGACAGTTGGTTCGCTGGAACGACCGGGTGGTCGACGTGACCGGCTACAGCGAGGCCGAGCTTGCGGGGATGACCGCCGAGGAGTTCATCGCCGAGGCCGACCGCGAGCGTGCCCGGCAGGCGATCGAGCGGGTCAACAACGGCGAGCGGGTCTCCTTCGAGGTGGACATCGAGACGAAGGCCGGCGACTATCTGCCATACGAGCTGTCGGGGGCGCCGGTCACGGAGGGCGAGGAGGTCGTCGGGGCGACCGGGGTCGCACGCGACGTCAGCGACCAGCGCGCCCAGCGGGAGATGCTCTCCGGGCTGCTGGAGGCGACGGGCCAGTTGATGCAGGCCCGGGACCGGGAGGAGGTCGCCGAGGTCGCTGTCGCCGCCGCCCAGTCGGTGCTCGGCTTCGACATCAACCTCGTCCGGCTGTACGACCGGGAGGCAGGGACACTCGCCCCGGCGGCCCGCACCGAGCGGATGGCCGCCGAGATGGGGAGCCGGCCGGTCTACGAGGTCGGCGAGGGCAACCCGGGCGAGGTGTTCGCCAGCGGCGAGCCACGCGTGGTCAACGATATCACCGACGACGAGGTCGCCGGCCGAGGTGGGATCCGCTCGATCATGTACCACCCGGTCGGTGTCCACGGGACGATCAGCGTCGGCGCGCCCGAGCCCGGCGCCTTCGACGAGACCGACCAGCAGGTGTTGGCCCTGCTGGCAACCTCGGCGGCGGCGGCCTGCACCCGCGCCAAGCGGGAACGCGAGGTTCGGGAGGCCCAGCAACACACCGAGACCGTCCTCGACCGGGTCAACGGGCTCGTCGAGGACACCGTGGAGGTGCTGGTCCAGGCGGTCACCCGCGAGGAGCTCGCGGAGGGCGTCGTCTCGGAGCTTGCGGCCGCCGACCCCTACAGCTTCGCGTGGCTGGGGCGGCCGGACGTTGCCAGTGAGACCCTGTCCCCGTCGACCTGGGCGGGCCGTGGCGACATCCCGGCGGCGGAGTTTGAGTTCGACCTGAACGACGACGGGCCCGTGGCGCGGGCGTACCGGACGGGCGAACCACAGGTCGTCCAGGATATCGCCGAGAGCGCCGAGGACGTGCCCTGTGCGTCGGCGATGCTCGGCGAGGCGGTCCAGGCGAGCATCGTGGTTCCGCTGATGTACAAGGAGACGGCCTACGGCGTGCTGACGGTCTTTGCCGGCGAGGCCGGCGCCTTCGACAAGCGCGAGCAGGCCGTGCTCACCGCGATTGGCCGGGCCGTCGCCAACGCCATCAACGCCATCGAGCGCGGTCGGATCATGGACGCCACGGAGATCATCGAACTGGAGTTCACCGTCAACGACGCCGACCTCCTCTTTTGTCGGCTCTCGCGGGGCGCGGACTGTCAGGTGGAGGCCGCGGGCACCGACTACCGTCCGGACGGGAGCCTCCGGCTGTACGTCACCGCGGAGGACGCCGACGGGGAGCGCCTGGCCGCGCTGGCCCGCGAGGACTCGGACGTCACGGCGGTCAAGCTGATCACCGACCACGAGGACGGCTGCCTGCTCGAACTCACCGTCGAGGACTCCCTGCTGGCGACGCTGACGGAGTTCGGCGCGGTCCCCCGCGAGGTGGGCGGAGAGGGCGGGACGACCCGATTTACGGTCGAACTCCCCTACGAGGGGGAGGCCCGCGAGGTGTTCGACCTCGTCGAACGACGGTACCCCTCGACGGACCTTGTTGGCTACCACGAGCGCGAGCGGCCCGTCGAGACCCGCCAGGAGTTCCGGGCGGCACTCTCCGAGCGCTTTACCGACCGGCAGGAGACGGCCCTCCGGACGGCCTACCTCGGGGGCTTTTTCAAGTGGCCACGGGATATCGACGGCAACGAACTCGCCGAGTCGATGGACATCTCCCGGCCGACCTACCACCAGCATCTCCGGGCCGCACAGCGCAAGGCGTTCGAGGAGCTGTTCGAGTAGGGAGGGCCGAGCAGGGCGTCTCCGGAAGCGAGCGGCGACCGGTAGGAGCCGCGGAGAGCAACGGTTCCGCCGGAGTTGGCGGCCCTCTACGTTGCCCGCCAGCCCCGCCGTCAGGTGTCCCGTTCGAGTCGCTCCCGCCGTTGTTCGTACTCCTCGTCGGTCAGGTCGCCGCGGGCGTACGCGAGTCGGAGCTCCTCGAGTGAGCCGTCCGGGTC
>JAQCNN010000144.1 GCA_028275005.1 Salinirussus sp. | reverse complement strand
GGCACAGTAAGCTCCCCTCGCCGTCGGCGACGGCTGCCCGGAGATTGGTCGCGCCGAGGTCGACCCCGCCGACCAGCCGGTCTGTCATGGCCCCTCGCCCACACCGCTCCGTGTCCCGCTCACGACACCGGTCAGGTCCTCGCGAACAGTCGGCCGGACAGCTGAGCGGGTGAACCCCGAGAACTCCGCGAGCGCCCGTTCGGCCCGTCGGGATGACATAGCCGCCCGCTTCGGCCGCCCCTGATAAATAGGTGGGCCCCGTGCGGCGCAGTCGTCACTCGTGAACGACGACCTCCCCGTGTGCGTAGATCATCACATCACAGCCGGCGACGGGGAAGGTGAGGTGGCCCTCGTTCCGCTGTTCGTCGCCGTTACGTGGGGCAAACAGGGCCTCGAGTGCGTCGGGGTCGACCGCAGTCGCTATCGAGTCGACCGCTGTCGGGTCGTCACCGGTGGCCTCGGCGACAGCCTCGGCAACTCTGTACGTCACCGACTCCGTGTCGTCCCACTCGAACTGGACGGCGTAATCCTCAGCGGCTCCTGTCATATCGGGGGTAGCGCACCGGCTGTATTTATCTGTTTCTGAATGCATCGGGGCTAAGACGGTGATTCCGGGCCGTTCCTGCCCGAGACGGCGCCGGAAGGTCACGTCTGCGGGGTTCAGGATCTCGCGTGAACTGCCGACGTGGCCCCGACCGCCGCGATAGAGACCGCCGCTGCGAGAGCAGGGGTCAGGCCAACAGTCGACCCGACAGTGAGGCTGGCCAGGAGGAGCAACCCCCCGGCCGCCGACAGACCGAGATACACCTGTGGCCACCTGGTCTCCTGCTCGTCCTCGTCGTCGATGTAGGGGTAGAGCTGCTCGGCGTTCGGGCCGAGTTCGATCAGTCCCCGGTTCTGATTGAACTCGACGATGTGCATGTCGTCCATCTTCGGGAGATGGCACTGGTAGAGACCGACGTAGACCCGTTTGCGCTGCTGTGAGGAGATCGCCTTGACCGTGGTGTCGTTCTCGACGGCAGCGATATGCTCGGCCAGTGTCCCGAGCTTGACCGGCGCCTCGTGGCTCCGGAGGTACCGGAGCGCGTTCCGACGCCGCTCGTTTTTCGCGATCTCGAACACCTGGTCCAGCGGGAGCGCCGGCGGCGCACTCTCCTCCGCCGGCGTTGCTTCTGTCTCCTGACCGGAGTCCACATCACTACCGGCCGAGTCCCCCTCGGCTGCTCCGACGGACGTCGCGTCTGTCCCCGTAGACGCCCTGTCGTCAACCTCCATCCCTGTTCCCCTGACCGACATGTACTGTTGAACCGGTACTGTGCGTACGCGTCTCACTCACCGCGTGCCTCGCAATCGAACACCGCTGAGGGACGTTTCTGCGTCTGCTTACTGTTGGTTGTCTCACATTATTTTCCCCCCCGTCCCGTTCCTCGCCGATGATGGCCGGAAACGAGTCGCGGTATCGAGTAACTATCAGACAGTAACTTAACCGTTGCTACGATTCACGCACGGCGCCCGGCGGTAGGACCTGGTTACGACAGGCTGAGCCGTAGTGAGCCCGATTTCGAATAAGCAGACCACCCGGTTGGCGGTGGCTGGCCCGGCTACTAGTCGGTGTGGACCGGTCGGTCCGCCACCGGCGTCCTCGGGCGCACGGGAACAGAGCCGTGAGTGGGGTCGTCCCCGCGGCCACCGAGCCGGTGTCGTCACGACCGCTCTCACTCACCCCACTCTGCTCGGTCTCTGCCCTCCAGTCGCCCGGCGTAGTCCGGCGGGGGCTACCCGTTCCACGGCACCGGGACGGCACACATCCCTGGCCCTGCCGAGCGCAGCCGTCCGCCAGGGCGCAGGGTGAGCGCCGCAGCACCGGTGGACCGGCCGCGTCGGTGGAGAGCCGGTATCGGGTCAGTCACATCAGAATGAAGCGTCTACAGGGCCGTCCACTCCCCCGGTTCCGGGTAACCGTGTCGTAACAAAGTGTAGAATGTGATATAATTCAAAGCGACGGGCGATTACCACCCACACTGGAGACCCTAAATGCTAGCTTCGGACACACAACTCGACCAAGATGTCGTCTTTGATAT
>JAQCNN010000142.1 GCA_028275005.1 Salinirussus sp. | reverse complement strand
GGCGTCGGTGCTGGGCTGGTCACCATCCTGTCGGGGGTGACTGCGGGCGGCGGATTCGGGTTCGGCTTCGGCGTGTTGATTGCGGTCGGCTCGCTGGCCGTGACCCCAGCACTCGGCGGACTGTTCGGACTGCGTCAGGCCGACAACCTCGAGGACACGCCGGACACCCTCACCTACGCCACGGCAGCCGTCACCGGTGCCGCCGGGACGGTCCTGCTCGGAATCATTGTCGTCATCGCAGCCGCCATCGCGTCCCCCGTCGGCGGTGGCGGCGGTGGTGGCGCCGGGCCGCTGTTTCTCGCCCTGATCTTCGCGGCCATCGGGTCCGGCGTTGCCGGTGCCGGCGCGTCGTGGGCGGCGGGGAGTCTACCCTCCGACGGGCGCGGTCCGGTCCGACCGCCACAGACCGGGGGTGCACCACCACAGGGGCAGGGGCCCCAGCAAGGAGCCGGCGCACCGCCACAGGGCCGCCAGAATGCGCCATCAGGGCAACCCCAGGGCGGTGCCGGCACACCGCCACAAGGGCCGCCACAGGGTGGGGCAAGCGAGGAGACGCATGCCGACCATCCCGGACAGGGCGGCCCGGACAACCGGTAAAGGAAACGTATTTCCCTCCGCTGTCGTAATCACAGTTGCTGGGCCGATAGCTCAGTCAGGGAGAGCGACGGCCTCTTAAGCCGTCGGTCGAGGGTTCAAATCCCTCTCGGCCCGCTCTTGCGAGGAACGACGGTGACAGACAACGGCGCTGTCGTTACAGGAGCCTACAGCTCCTTTCGCATCTCGACGTGTGGGATCGCCGCCTCCTGAAAGACGTCGCTGACGGTCTCGTAGCCGAGTGCCTGGTAGAAGCCCTCGACCGCGGTCTGTGCGTGGAGGACAGCCGCGCCGTGACCGTCCCGGCGGGCACGGGCCTCGACGACGCCCATCAGCTTCCGGCCGAGCCCCTCCCCCCGGTAGGCGGTCCGGACGGCGACCCGTTCGACCTTCCCGTGGTCACCGACCTCGCGGAGCCGGGTTGTCCCGACCGGTTGGCCGTCCTCGCGGTCGTAGACGACGACGTGGAAGGCGTCGGCGTCGCGTCCGTCCATCTCCTCGGCCTCGGAGACACCCTGTCCCTCGATAAAGACCGCACGCCGGACGGCGTGTGCGTCGGCGACGGCTCCCTCCCCTGGGACCGTGCGGACGTCGTATGTGGTCATGGTCGGTCGGTGCGCCCGGCACGGACAAAAGCGGCTCGGAGACGGGTACCCTGGGTGTGCGGACGACGGGGACAGCGGCAAGCGCCCGACCTGTGAGGCGGGGTCGACGGTGGCAGACGGAGCGGCCGGCTCACACAGTCGCTGTTTCGAACATTCAGCTGCTGTCGGGCTGATAGTTGGGCGCCTCGTCGGTGATGACGACGTCGTGTGGGTGAGACTCCTGTTGGCCGGCCGAGGAGACGCGGACGAACTCCGCGCGCTGCTTGAACTCGGGGACCGTCTCGGCGCCGACGTAGCCCATGCCGGACTGCATCCCGCCGACGAGCTGGTGGAGTTCCTCCTCGACGGAGCCCTGGTACGGGGTGGCGGCCTCGACGCCCTCCGGAACAAAGTCCTCCTCGTCGTCTTTGAGGTAGCGGTCGCCGCCGCCGGACTGCATCGCGCCGACGGAGCCCATACCACGGTACTGCTTGTACTTCTTGCCGTTCATCGTAATCACACGGCCGGGTGCCTCGTCGGTGCCGGCGAAGTACGACCCGAGCATGACCGCGTCGGCGCCGGCGGCGATGGCCTTGATCGCGTCCCCGGAGTACCGGATACCGCCGTCGGCGATGACGGGCACATCGTGCTCGCTGGCGACATCGGCGACCTGTGCGACCGCGGAGATCTGGGGCATCCCCGCACCCGTCACCACACGGGTCGTGCAGATCGACCCCGGGCCGATACCGACCTTGACGCCGTCGGCGAAGCCGACGACCTCACTGGCAGCCTCGCGGGTCCCGATGTTGCCGACGACAACGTCAGCCGCCGTCTCCGCCGCGATGTCCCGGGCGCTCTCGATGACATCACGGTTGTGTGCGTGTGCACAGTCGATGAAGATGATGTCCGCGCCGGCCTCATCGGCGGCGCCGGCACGGTCGACCTCGAAGGGGCCAACGGCGGCGCCAACCCGGAGGTGGCCGTCCGCGTCCCGGGCGGCCTGGTCGTACTCCCGACGCTGGAGGATACCGGCCATCGTCACCAGCCCGACGAGCCGGTTGCCGTCGTCGACAACCGGAACGCGCTCGACTTTGTGTTCGTACATCAGTTCGAGCGCCTCCCGTGGTGTGACCGTCTCGGGGACAGTGACCACCTCGTCGGTCATCGCCTCGCGGACGGCGTCGGCGTCGCCGACCTCCAGGTACGGCCGAATGTCGGTGCCGGAGATGATCCCGAGCACCTCGTCGTCGTCGCTGACGACCGGGGCACCGGAGACGCCCTGGCGGTCCATCATCTCGTCGACCTCGCGGACGGTCTGTTCGGGCTCGGCGGTGACGACGTCCCGGATGATCAACTCATCGACCCGCTTGACGCGTTCGACCTCGGCGACCATCTGGTCGACAGTCATATTCCGGTGGAGCACGCCCAGCCCGCCCTGGCGGGCCATCGCGACTGCCATCTCGCTCTCGGTGACGGTGTCCATCGCCGCCGAGACGACGGGGATCGTGAGCTTGACGTTCTTCGACACCCGGGCAGTTGTGTCCGCCTCGTCGGGTTCGACGTGACTCTCTTTTGGTCGCAGAAGAACGTCGTCGAACGTCAACGCCTCAGGTACGCGGAGTTTCTCCGAGAACGGTCCGGAGTTGTTTGCCATGTAAACTGTCAGCCGGCTGGTTTCAAAAACGTTGCGAGACGAGCCCGGGACCGGGCCACAGCCAGCCCGCCCTCGCTCGGTTGTGACCGGCGCCACCGGAGCCCGGCGACGTTCCAGGCAACAGAGGGCCCGAGGCTGTCGTGTGGTGACCTGTGTCGCACAATGTTTTTATCGGTATAAGGAATATTAATACGTATGTACTCCGCCACCCCCATCGGCGGCAGCACCGCTCTCAAGCGCGCGGGCAGCACGCAGACCAAGAATACACGCACGATGGGGACGAACTTTGGCACGGAGTACGCCTCCCTCTTCGGGCCGGGGGTGTGGGTGCAGACGGGGGCGCCCACGCACGCTCATCGGAGACACCGGAGGCACCACCGCCCACAGGCCACGGGGTACGGCCGTCCGTAGCGTATGAGCAGTTCCCGACACCCGGTCGCCCTCTCCATCGAGCAACAGGTGGGTGGCGCGACCAGGCTGCTCGCGGTCGTGATGCTCCTCCCGCTGGTGGACGGTATCTTTCCCGCACTCGTCCTCGCAGGAGCCCTCGACAGCGTCGCCGGCGTTCTCGAGGTCGGTCTCCTGGTCTTTGGTGGCAGCGCAACGATCGCGGTCGTGCTCGCGGAGATGGACGGGAGCCCGGTCGAGCGCGCCCGGTCAGTGCTACTCGTGGGGGTCGCCCTCGTCGTGCTTGCGGTCGTCGAGGCCGCGTTGGCGCCGACGCTTGCGAGTCTCCTGGATCTTGTGGTCTTCGAACGGTTCGCGGCCGTGGTGATCCTCGCTGTGGCGGCGGCGACTGCTAGCGCCCGCGTCGGGGAGTATCTCCCCCGACCGGCAGTGGTCGTCGCGCTGGGCGCCCTGGCGAGTCTCGACCTCGCCGGCGCGACGCTGGCCGTACAGGTCGACCCCGAACTGCTCGTGCGGGCCGGCGCCGCTGCGGGCGTCGGGGTGGCCGTCGCCGCCGGCACGGCCCTTGCGAGCCCGGTGCTCCAGGGCCTGGTCGATATCGACCGCTTTCGCTTCGGGAGTGCGGTCGCGCTCGGCGTACTCGGTCTGTCCGTGGCCGGCCTCGTCCCGAGTGAGGCCCCGATTGCGCTGGCCGTGCTTGCGGTGACCGCGCTGCTCGCGCTGGACCCCGACGAGCGGACGGTCGACCGCTACCGGCCCGACGATGTCGACCTCACGACCGCGCTGTCCGGGAGTGGAGCCGACGACGGTGGCGACCACGGCGGTGGTTCGGCCTCCGAAACCGTCGCAGCCGACAGCGGCGGGACCGACGGCGACACCGACGCGGTGTCGACCCCGGAGTCGGAGGTCTACGGGGCCAGCACGGCCGCAAAACTCCGGCGCGAGGGGAACGCTTAGGAGTCAGAAGGTGTATTTGGGGGTATGGCCGAGAACCGCGTGGTTCAGGGGCGGATGGTGACACCCGAGTCGCTGGCGGAACTGATCGAGGGCGAGGACGTGATGGACGCCGAACCGATCCGCGACGCCGACCGTTCGTGTCCGGACTGTGACGGCGACGTTCTGCAGGTCGGGTATATGCCGTCGGTGATGGCGTTTGTCACCGGCTGGAAGTGCCAGGAGTGTGACTGGAGTGATGCGGACCGGGAGTGATCGAAATCCCTTTACTCCGGATAGCTTAAATTGAGCGTGCGGGCTCGTGGCCTAGTCCGGGAAGGCGGCTGACTCCAGAGGCTACGGCGCCCGGGACGACACTCCAGCTGATATACTGAGCGCGTGGCTGATCACCGCGTGCCTTGATGACCCTCTGGAGTACCGAGGCGCTACCGGAGATATCAGCCGATCGGGGGTTCAAATCCCTCCGAGCCCACTCTCCTCACTTCGTTCGGAGATAACCGCACGACGGCGAGCGGATGCTCCGATTTCCTCCATCCAAAGACGCCCGCA
>JAQCNN010000131.1 GCA_028275005.1 Salinirussus sp. | reverse complement strand
ACGCGGCCCGCGAGCACCCCCATGCACATCAAAGAGCTCGTCCTTGACAGCTTCAAGAGTTTCGGCCGAAAAACCCGAATCCCCTTTTACGAGGATTTTACCACCGTCAGCGGCCCGAACGGCTCGGGCAAGTCGAACATCATCGACGCCGTGCTGTTCGCGCTCGGGCTCGCGCGCACCTCGGGCATCCGCGCGGAGAAGCTGACCGACCTCATCTACAACCCCGGCCACCAGGAGGGTGACTCCTTCCAGGGCGAGCGTGAGGCGAGCGTGGAGGTTATTCTCGACAACACCGACCGGACACTCGGCCGGGCGGCGGTCGTCAGCGCCGCCGGGGCCGAGGACATCGGTGACGTCGACGAGATCGCCATCCGTCGCCGGGTGAAGGAGACCGAGGAGAACTACTACTCCTACTACTACATCAACGGCCGGTCGGTGAATCTGGGGGATATCCAGGACCTGCTCGAACAGGCCGGGGTCGCCCCGGAGGGGTACAACGTCGTGATGCAGGGCGACGTGACGGAGATCATCAACATGACCCCCGGGTCCCGCCGGGAGATCGTCGACGAGATCGCCGGTGTCGCCCAGTTCGACGCGAAGAAGGCCGACGCCTTCGAGGAACTCGAGGTCGTCGAGGACCGGGTCAACGAGGCCGAACTCCGGGTGACCGAGAAGGAGGACCGGCTCGACCGGCTCGAGGACGAACGCGAGACAGCGCTGCGGTACCAGGACCTGCGCGACCGGAAGGCAGAGTACGAGAGCTACCGGAAGGCCGCCGAACTCGAGGACAAACGCGAGGCGCTGTCGGCGGTTGGCGAGGAGGTCGAAGGGTTAGAGGCCACCCTCGAGCAGCGGCAGGCAACCCTCGACGAGCGCCAGGAGACGGTGATGGGCCTCGAGGGGGAGCTCAAAGAGCTCAACGCCGAGATCGAGCGAAAGGGCGAGGACGAACAGCTCGAATTAAAGCGGGAGATCGAGGAGACGAAGGGGGATATCGCCCGGCTCGAGGACAGTGTCGAGAGCGCCAAACAGCGCGCCGAGGAGGCCGAGGACAAGCGTCGACAGGCCTTCGTGAAGGTCGACAGCAAGCAGGAGACCATCGACGACCTCGAGGGCGAGGTCCGTGAGCGGAAGGTCGCCAAGTCGTCCATTCAGGCCGACATCGAGGAGACCGAATCGGAGTTGGCGACCGTCGAGGCCCGGATCGACGAGGTCGGCGCGGAGTTCGAGGAGGTAAAGGAGCGGCTGGACGCCGAGAAGCAGGCCCTGGAGGCGGCCAAAAGCGAGAAAAACGACCTCCAGCGCGAGCAGGACCGGCTGCTCGACGAGGCCCGCCGGCGCTCCGAGGAGTACGACGAGACGGAGGCCGAGGCCGAGGCGTTACAACAGCGGGTCCCGGAGCTCGACGCCGAGGTCGACGACTTGGAGGTCGAACTCGGGAAGGCGAGGAAGAATCGCGACGCGATCGAGGCGGTCGTCGAGGACCTCCGCGAGGAGAAGCGGGAGCTCCAGGGAGAACTCGACGGCGTCGAGGACGACCTCACGGCGGCCCAACAGGAGTACGCCGAACTCGAGGCAAAGGCCGGTGAGGCAGGTGACTCCTCCTTTGGCCGGGCAGTCACCACGGTGCTGAACGGGGACGTCGACGGCGTACACGGCGCGGTCGGCCAGCTTGGCAGCGTCCCCGAGGAGTACGCCACGGCCTGTGAAACCGCGGCGGGCGGTCGCCTGGCGAATCTCGTCGTCGACGACGACAGCGTCGGCCAGCGGTGTATCGAGTACCTGAAATCGCGCAACGCCGGCCGGGCGACGTTCCTGCCGCTGACGGAGATTGACACGCGGTCGCTGCCCTCGCCGCCGAGCCGGCCGGGTGTGGTCGGGTTCGCCTACGAGCTGGTGGAGTTCGACGCGGAGTACGCGGGCGTGTTCTCCTACGTGCTCGGGGACAGCTTAGTCGTCGAGGATATCGAGACCGCCCGGGACCTGATGGGACAGTTCCGGCTGGTGACGCTTGCGGGTGACCTCGTCGAGAAGTCGGGCGCGATGACCGGCGGGTCGACCTCGGGCTCGCGGTACTCCTTCTCGGGGACGACCGGCAAGCTCGAGCGGGTCGCCCGGCGGATCACCGAACTCGAGGACGAGCGCGCCGCCGTTCGCGAGGAGCTACGGGACGTCGAAGGCCGGCTCGACGACGCCCGCGACCGGGAGACCGAGGCCGCCGAGCAGGTCCGCGAGCTCGAGACCGAGGTCGAGCGCCACGAGGACGATATCGCGGAGACCGAGGAGCGTATCGAGGAGTTGAACGAGCGCCTCGAGGCGATCGAGGCCGAGCGCGCGGAGGTGTCCGACCGGATGGACGAGCTGGAGGCGGAGATCGCCACGAAAAACGACGAGATAGCGACCATCGAGGCGACGATCGCCGACCTGGAGGCCGAGGTAGAGGGGTCGGAGCTCCCCGAGCTGACCGCAAAGGCGGAGTCCCTGCGCGAGCGGACCGACGACCTGGCCGCCGAGCGTGAGGAGCTGGACGCCGAGTTGAACGAACTCCAGCTCGAGCAGGAGTACGCCGAGGACGCAGTCGAGGCGCTCCACGAGGAGATCGAGGCCGCACAGGACCGGAAGGCCGCCGCCGAGACGGAGGTCAAGCAGCTGCAGGCGGAGATCGCGGACAAGGAAGAGGTGCTGGCCGAGAAGGAGGCGGCCGTCGCGGACCTCGAGGACCAGATCGCCGACCTGAAAACCGAGCGCGAGGGGCTCAAAGCCGACCTGTCGGCGGCTCGTGAGTCCCGTGACGAGGCGAAGTCACGGGTCGACACCGTCGAGAGTGAACTATCGGAGGCCCGCGAGGAGCAGGACCGGCTGGAGTGGGAGGTCGACGAACTCGAGGCCGAGGTCGGGGAGTACGACCCCGAGGTGATCCCCGACCACGAGGCCGTCGAGGCAGAGATCCGGCGTCTGGAGGGGGAGATGGACGCCCTGGAGCCGGTGAACATGCTCGCCATCGAGGAGTACGACGAGGTCCAGGCGGAGCTGGAGGACCTGCAGGAGAGGAAGGGGACACTGGTCGAGGAGGCAGCGGGGATCCGCGAGCGCATCGAGAGCTACGAGGCCCGCAAGAAGGAGACGTTCATGGAGGCCTTCGAGTCGATCAACGGGCACTTCGAGGACATCTTCGAGCGACTCTCGAACGGTGCCGGTCACCTCCACCTCGAGAACGAGACCGACCCCTTCGACGGCGGGCTGACGATGAAGGCCCAGCCCGGCGACAAGCCGGTCCAGCGCCTGGAGGCGATGAGCGGCGGGGAGAAGTCACTGACCGCCCTCGCCTTTATCTTCGCCATCCAGCGCCACAACCCCGCACCCTTCTACGCGCTGGACGAGATCGACGCCTTCCTCGACGCCGCCAACGCCGAGCTCGTCGGCGAGATGGTCGACGAACTGGCCGGCGAGGCACAGTTTGTCGTCGTCTCTCACCGGTCGGCGATGCTCGAGCGCTCCGAGCGGGCCATCGGTGTCACCATGCAGGACGACAACATCTCCGCGGTGACCGGGATCGACCTCTCCGGCGGCGGTGAGGAGGCACCGGCCGATGACTAGCGAGACGGGAACGGTGGTGAGCGTCTCGGAACTACGAGCGGGGAGCCGGGCGCGAGTGCCACGAGCGCCCCGGAGTAGTGAGCGGGGAGGAACGACCCGCGAACCGAGCAAAGCGACCCGCGAGACGGGAACGGTGGTGAGCGTCTCGGAAACACGAACGGCGACAGCAGGAGCTGTGAGCGGCGAGGTCGCAGGGAGCACGCGACCGACGCCTCGGTACTGCGAGCGAGGAGCTGGGCGACTCGCGAGCACCGCTGGGGTGTCCGCGGATGACTGACGACGCCGACGAGATTCCACTGGATATCACCGGCCACGAGGACCGCGAGCCACCCAGTGGCTCGGAGGGGGCGACCGGCGAACAGACCAACGGTCGCGACACCGAGGTAGACGTCGACGGTGTGTCCGGCCTGACGGACGAGGGGGAGGCTGACGAGGCGGTCGAGCCGGTGGAGGTGCTCGTCCAGCTCGCCGAGGACGGGGAGATCGACCCCTGGGATACCGACATCGTCGCCGTCACGGACAAGTTCCTCGACCGGCTGGACGAGGCCGACCTGCGCACCTCCGGGCGGGCCCTCTTCTATGCGAGCGTGCTCCTGCGGATGAAAGGCGACGCGATGCTCGCCGAGGACGAGGAGACAGAGGAGGAGCCCGAGCCCGACCCCTGGGCGGAGGCGGCGATGGGCGGCAGGGAGCTACCCGTCGAGGGCGAGGGGCCGGACCCGTTTGCCGCCCTGGAGTCTGAGATCGACCGCCGTCTGGAGCGCAGGCGGGCCCGCGGGATGCCCCGGACCCTGGACGAGTTGGTGCGGGACCTGCGGGAGGCCGAGCGCGAGACCTGGTGGAAGGAGTCCCGGGAGTACGACACCAGCGAGTCCCCCAGTGGCTTCCGGCGTGGCGCCCAGGAGCTTGACTACCGGGCGGCCGACGACATGCGGCTGGACGACGAACCGACCGCCGCCGACGTGACCGGCACCCAGCACACCGAGGACATCGACGAGGTGATCGACGACGTCCACGCGGCGGTCCGTGACCACTACGAGGCGGGCCGGAAGGAGGTGCTCTACCGCGAGGTTGCCGACGCCGGCGGCTCCCGCGTGGAGACCTTCCTCGGCCTGCTCTTTCTCTCCCACCGCGGCCAGGTCCGGCTCCGGCAGGACGAACTCTTTGGTGACCTGTGGGTGCAGGACCCGAGCGCCGTCAGCGGCTCCGGCGAGGCCGTGGCGGACTGAGTCACCCGGTCACTGTCAGGGCCAGCGCGTCGGCCGGTCACGGACGGCGAGGGCGGTTTTTCATGTGGCTGGGCGGGCTCCGGTCCGCCGGCGCGGGGGCCGGTGATACCGACGGCCAGCACGGGCGTGACGACACTCTTAAGCCGCTGCTGGAGGCCATTTGTGTATGTCGCGGGTCGTCGACTGGCGGGTCAGTGTCGGCCTCGTCGGGTCGGTCTACCGCTATCTCTCCGTCCCCCTCCTCATTCCGGTGCTCGTCGCGCTGGTCTACGGCGAGGACCCGCTTCCATTCCTCGTCACCATCCTGGTGGCGGTCGGCGTCGGGACGGCTCTGACCCGGTTCGCACCTGACCGTAACCTCGGCAATCGGGAGGGCTTTTTACTGGTCGCGCTGACCTGGCTTGCCGTCCCCCTGCTCGGCACCGTTCCGTACCTGGTCGCCGGCAACGGCACCGTTGCCGCGCCGGCAAACGCCCTCTTCGAGAGTATGAGCGGGTTCACCACGACCGGCGCGACCGTCCTGGGTGATATCTCGTTCGACACCCACTCCCACGCGATGCTCATGTGGCGCCAGCTCAGCCAGTGGCTCGGTGGCATGGGGATCCTGGTGTTGATGATCGCCATCCTCCCCGAACTCTCGGTCGGCGGGGCGGCGGTCATGCGCGAGGAAGCCCCCGGCTTCGGCATCGACAAGCTGAGTCCCAAGATCCGCGAGACGGCCCGCATCCTCTGGCTGATCTATCTCGGATTCACGCTGCTCGCGGCACTGGTCTACTACGGCCTCGGCGTGGCCGGCCTGGCCCCGGAGATGGGTGTCTACAACGCCGTTGCCCACGCGCTGACGACACTGCCGACCGGCGGGTTCTCCCCGGAGGCCCGCAGTATCGAGGCCTT
This sequence comes from Salinirussus sp., assembly GCA_028275005.1. GTDB lineage: Archaea > Halobacteriota > Halobacteria > Halobacteriales > Haloarculaceae > Salinirussus. Next base: position 4,911 of record JAQCNN010000131.1, on the reverse strand, counting down.
CTCGCCGGCCATCCAGTGGGCCGTTGTCCCGTTCATGGTTATCGCCGGCACCAACTTCGCGCTGTTCTGGTACGCCGTTGCCGGCCAGCCCCGGCGACTCCTCGAAAACGAGGAGTTTCGCTCCTACCTGCTGGTGATGGTCGCCCTCGGTGTCGTCGTGACGGGGCTCCTCTACGCCGGGCTCGGGGCCGGGCTCGCCTCGGTCGCCGAGGGGGTTGCACCAATCGCCGGCGAGGTCGAGCGGGCCGCCCGGCACGCCGCCTTCCAGACCGCCGCCATCGTCACCACCACCGGCTACGCGAGCATGGACTTCAACACCTGGAGCGAGGCCGCGAAGGTCCTCCTCCTGTTTGCGATGTTTCTGGGTGGCTCCGCCGGGTCGGCGGCCGGGTCGGTAAAGATAGTCCGGTGGCTGCTGGTCAGCAAGACAGTCCGCCGGGAGCTGTTCACGACCGTCCACCCCGAGGCTGTCCGGCCGGTCCGGGTCGACGGCGGGGTGCTCGACGAGTCGACCCTGCGAGGGCTGGCCGCGTTCGTCCTCGTCTTCCTGTTGCTGTTCGCGCTGACGACGCTTGTCCTGTTTCTGGACGGGGTCACCAACCCCGAACTCGAGCTGTCGGCGCTGGAGGCCATGAGCGCCGCCATCGCGACCGTCGGCAACGTCGGACCCGGCTTTGGCGTCGTCGGGCCGATGGGGAGTTACGTCGACTTCTCGGCGCCGGCAAAGGGGTGGATGGTGCTCGCCATGTGGCTGGGCCGCCTGGAGATCATCTCGGTCATCGTCGTCCTCACACCGACCTACTGGCGGCCCTGACTACTCCTCGGCCGCCGACCGCAACTCCTCGATGTGTCGCTCCAGCTTCCGGAGGGTCGCATCGGCGTCGGCGTACCCCTGTTCGTACTCCGCATAGCAGCTGTCGGCCCGGTCGAGAAAGTCGGCGACCGCCTCCGCCGTGGGTGTGCTCATACCAGTCGTTGGGCCCTCTGTCCCAAAAGCCCCGTCGACTCCGGGAGTCGCCAGGTCTTTTCACCTCCCGCCCCGAATGTTCGTATGGATGCGGTCGCCGACCTCCGGTTTTGCGACCGGGCACTCCGCCTGGGGGAGACACTCGTCCTCGCAGACCTCCACGTCGGCCGTGGCGCCGACTCCGACGTCGAGATCCCGGTCGGCGACGGCGCCGATATGGTCGAGCGCTTCGGGGCACTGCTCGACAGGTTCGACCTCGAGGAGGCCGTGGTCGCCGGTGACCTGTTGCACTCCTTCCGGACGGTGCCCCGGACCGTCCAGGAGACCGTCGACGGGCTCGCCCGGACGGCCCGCGAGGCCGGTGTCCGCCTGGTCGTCACACCGGGCAACCACGACACCATGCTCGACGCGGTCTGGGACGGCCCCACCGTCGACAGCTACCGGGTCGGCGACACCGTCGTCTGTCACGGTCACGTCGAGCCCGGAGCGGAAGGGGGTGACACGCCGGACGGCGCCGACCGCTACATCGTCGGCCACGACCACCCCACAATCGCCATCGAGGGACAGCGCCGACCCTGCTATCTGGCCGGCGAGGGTGTCTACCGCGGCGCGGACGTGGTGATGGTGCCGGGGTTCAATCGACTCCTCCAGGGCGTGGAGGTCAACGGGATGGCGGCGGACGGGTTCATGTCACCGTTCGTGTGTGACGCCGACGCTCTCGCGCCGGTCGTCCGCGACGAGGCTGCCGACGAGACACTCACCTTCCCCCCACTCGGCGAGTTTCGCCACCGGCTGTGAGGCCGACCCGTGACGGTCACCCCCTGCCCCCAGTGTTTGCCCTCGCGGGGGCCCGGCTCGGCCGCCGGAGCCACACCGCCGGTCGGGTGTTCGTCTACCGGCCGTCGGTAGCGGCGACCGCGGCCCGGCGCCCACTCTCCATCGCGCCCTGGAGCGCCGACCAGCGGGTGTAGTCGCCGGCCAGGTAGACCGGGCCCGCCGGGTCGTCGACATCCGGCAACGACGCCCGAAAGCCCGGCGGCTGGGCAAACTGGGCAACCTCGACCCGGTCGACCGCCACCGGCTCCAAGTTCGTGAACTGGTTTTCCGGATACCACGCCGACAGGGCGTCCCGGACCTCCTCGAACAGTGAGTCGTCGTCTTCGTCCTGCGGTCCGAGAAAGGTCGCACTCAGCAGTTGTTGGCCTTCAGGTGCGTACTCCGGGGCCACCTCGGACATCGGTGCGACCTGGTTTGGTCGGTCGTCGGCGGCGTTCAGCAGGATCCGACGGTCCGTGTCGAGTTGCTGGGTCTCCGGGAGCGCGAGGTGGAGTGTGACACAGCCGACCGTCTCTGTCGGAATCCCCGTCACACCGGTCAGCTCCCGCGCCGTTGGCGGGTCCGTGGCGACGACCACAGCGTCCGCCGCGAGCGTCTCGGCGGCGGTCTCGGCGGTGACGCTGCCGCTCGCGCTGTCGGGGTCGACGGCGGTGACCGACCGACCCGTCTCGATGGTCACACCCGCGGCTCGCGCGTGGTCGGCAAGCTGGGCGGGGACCGCACCCATCCCGCCGGCGGGGATGGCGGTCGCCCCCTCGGAGAGCATCTTGAACGTGTACTCGAAGACGGCCTTCGAGGTCGACAGCGAGCGGTCGAGTGTGATCCCGCCGTAGAAGGGCGCGGCAAAGTTGTCCCGGAACTGCCGGGAGAACCCCCAGTCGGCGAGTGCCTCGTCGATAGAGCTGTCGTCGGCCGCCAGCGCCGCCTCGGCGTCGGTCCGCTTGAGCCGGCGCTGTTGTTGGAACAGCCGGAGCTTGTCACCGGTGGTCACCTCCCGGTTGAACAGGGTCGCGGTCGTTGCCCAGGGGTCCCGAAGCGGGTCCGACAGCGTCGAGCGTTCGCCCGGGCGGGCGATAACCGCGCCGGGCCGGAACCGACGCAGCGAGAGCGCGTCCACGTCGAGTTCACGCTGCACCGCCGGGTAGGCGGTAAAGAGGACCTGAAACCCCCGGTCGAGGGCGTACCCGTCGACGTGCTCCGTCCGAACCCGGCCGCCGACGGTGTCCTGGCGCTCGAGCAGGGTGACCTCGGCGCCCCGGTCGGCGAGGTGACGGGCGGCGACGAGACCGGCGAGCCCGCCGCCGACGACAACTGCGTGCATGTCCGCCCGTTTGGCCCTGTGGGCAAAAAGGGGACGGAGCCGGTCGGCGGGTCGACGGCGCGGGCTCATACTGCTGGCTGTAACTGTTTTGAGATATCCGCGACCCCGGGGTCGCGAAATTCGTTACAGACGTACAGCCGGCAGTATCAGGACTGGCAGGCAAGCGGTACGCAGACGGACAGGGCTTAGTCACCGGCGGTCATGGAGGTGTGTATGAGGACGACCGACGCGTTTGCCGGGCTTCGCTGCACCGACTGCGGGACCACACACGACCCCGTGGCGGCCGGCCGCTGCCCCGAGTGCGATGGCCTTCTCGACGCCGTATACGACCACGACAGCGCCGCGGAGCTCGCCGGACACGGGTTCGGGCGGTACGCGCCGCTGTTGCCATTCCCGGCCGAGGCACTCGTCAGCCTCGGGGTCGGCGGGACCCCGCTGGTCGCCGTGCCGGAGCTAGCCGACGAACTCGGTGTCGCGGCTGCCTACGTCAAGGACGAGGGCCGCAATCCGACGGGCGCGTTCGTCGACCGAGAGGCCGCGCTCGCGGTGACAGCCGCCAGCGAGGCCGGCGCCAGCAACGTCGCCCTGCCGACGACCGGCAACGGCGGCCAGGCCGCGGCCGCCCACGCCGCCCGGGCGGGGCTGGAATCCCACAGTTTCGTCCCCTCCCGGACCCCCTTCGTCAACAAGGCGATGATCAACGTCCACGGCGGCGAGATGACCGTCGTCGAGGGGCGGTACCCCGAGGCCCGTGAGGCCTTCGCGGAGGGGACCGGGGAGCGGGCCTCACTCGCGCCCTTCGAGAACCCCTACCGCCACGAGGGCGCAAAGACGCTGGCCTACGAGCTCGCCGAGGCAGTCACCCTCGACGCCGCGCCCGACGTCGTCGTCCACCCGACCGCCCACGGGACCGGCGTCGTCGGCCTCCACAAGGGCTTTCGTGACCTCCGCAAGCGCAACCGGGTCGACGCCGCCCCCCGTCTGTACGCGGTCCAGCCCGATGGGTGTGCGCCGGTCGTCAACGCCGTCGAGGAGGGGGCCGAGACCGTGTCGGCGGTCGAACACCCCGACACCATCTGTGGCCCGCTGGAGGTGCCCGAGCCGACCGGCGGCCGGCAGGTCCTCGAGGCGCTGCGGGTGAATGGCCACGGAGCCGTTGCGGTGAGCGACGACGCCCTCCTGGAGGGGGCGACCGGGCTCGCGGCGGACGGGCTGACGATGGGTGCGACCGGCGGCGCCGCGGTCGCAGGTGCCCGACAGCTTGCCGGCCGGGACGCCTTCGACCCCGACGACGTCCTCGTGCTGGTCAACCCGACGACCGGTAACAAGGAGGACGACATCCTCCGGAGTCACCTGATGAAACAGGGGATCTGAGCGGCGGTCATCAGTCGGCCGCGTGCTGCTTCGCGGTCGTGTAGGCCTCCCGGACCCGCCGGAACGCTTCCTCGTCGCCACCCTGGTCCGGGTGGACCTCCTTTACCCTCCGGCGGTAGGCCCGGTTGACCTCGTCGAGGGTCGCCCCGGGGGTGACACCCAGTTCGGCGAAGGCCACTTTCGGGGCGGTTGGCTCGTCGGTCTCGGGTTCGAGGTCGGGCGTCTCGAAGGGGAGACGCTCACCGAGCATCGCCCCCGGCATCTCGTGTTCGACGAGCACCGAGTGAGCAACGGAGCGGTCGACCCCGTAGTAGGCCCGCGGGTCGAAGGTCACCGCGACGTCCCGTCGCGTGAGGTAGAAGGCAACCGCCTGCCCCTCGATAGGGTGGTCCTCGGCGTACGGCTCGTCGAT
>JAQCNN010000119.1 GCA_028275005.1 Salinirussus sp. | reverse complement strand
GGCTCATCTACTTCCCCCGCTTCTTTCACTTCGTGGTCGTCGGGCTGAACGACTACTTCGGGCCGGCCGAGGACCACCTCATGGAGACACTCCGTCGGGAGGGCCACGCGCTGCCGGCCGTCGACGCGGCGGCTTCCTTCGAGACACCGCTGCGGGCCGGCGAGACCGCCACCGTCCGGACGACAGTGACCGCCGGCGAGACCTCGCTGACCGTCGAGTTCCGCGTTCAGGACGCGGACGGTCAGCAGGCCGCCTCGGGTGAGGTGAGTTTCGTGCTCGTCGACGAGCAGTTCGAACCCACCCCCCTCCCCGACCGGGTCCACGAGTGTGTCCGTGAACGCGGGGACGGGGGGTCGACCGCGGCCGACAGCTAAACCGGCGCTGTGAACCTGGCGTCGCTGCCGGGCCTACACGGCGTCGGGGCCGCGCTTGCCGGTGCGGATCTGGACGGCTTTGTCGACGGGCATGGTGAAGATCTTGCCGTCGCCGGGTTCGCCGGTGTGGGCGGCCTCCTCGATCGCGTCGACCACGTCACCGGGGGCGATGTCGGCGACGACACACTCCACCTTCACCTTCTGGTGGAGGTCGACGACGTACTCCTCGCCGCGCCACTGGCCGGTCTTTGCGGGCTGTGAGCCGCGCCCGGAGACGTTCGTGACCGTCAGCGAGGGTGCACCCGTCTCCGCGAGCGCCTGTTTCACGTCGCTGAGCTTGTCCGGCCGGATGTAGGCGACGACCATCGTGATCTCGGTCATCGCTTTTTCCAACCCGTTCCGTGGTGTTGAACGTTGCGCCGCCGCTGGCTACCGGGGTTCCGGCCCCCGGACGCGGTGGCGACTGTGACCCCGTGTTCGGGGTGTTCAGCCCACCTCACCCCTGTCGACCCGGTGTTGCCCGGACGCCCGGAGAGCGTCGGCCTCTCGGCGACGAAGCGGCCACGACCGGATAGGCTGGCAGCTACCGGACGACCGGCGAAAAAGTGAGCGACCTGTCGCCCGGCGTTCCGACGGGCGTGGGGTACATCGGCTGAAACGGCGGGGCCGACAGGCTCAATGGTCGTCGGTGCCGTTGCGTTTCGGGGCGAACTGGTCCGGGTCGGCGACGGGGAAGAGGGGGGTCACACGGGCGTGACGGACCCCCTCCTCGCCGCGGAGTTGACGGCGCACCCGGACCAGCCTGTCGCGGTCGGGAAAGCGCCCGAACGCGAGGATGTCGTCGGGGCCCGCCACCTCGTAGACCGTGTAGAACCGCCCGTCGTCCCGGAGCGTGGCGAGCACCGTCCCCCGGGCCGACGGGTCGACGTCGACCTGGAGCAGCGCCGTCACCGGATGCCCGAGCGCGGCGTAGTCGAGGCGGGGCTGGTACTCGCGGATAACGCCCTCGTCCTCGAGGGACTGCCGTCGCCAGCTTGCGGTCGACGCACCGACACCAGCAGCGGACCCAAGATCCGCATCGGCCGCCCGGCCGTCCGCGATGAGGGCGGCGAGGACCTGTCTGTCGATGTCGTCGACGTCCATCACACGGCGTCGGGGCCGCGCTCGCCGGTGCGGATCTGGACGGCTTTGTCGACGGGCATGGTGAAGACCTTGCCGTCGCCGGGTTCGCCGGTGTGGGCGGCCTCCTCGATCGCGTCGACCACGTCGTCGACCGGTGCCTCCTCGACGACACACTCGAGTTTGACCTTCTGGTGGAGGTCGACGACGTACTCCTCGCCGCGCCACTGGCCGGTCTTTGCGGGCTGTGAGCCGCGCCCGGAGACGTTCGTGACCGTCAGCGAGGGCGCGCCGGCTTCGGCGAGCCCCTGTTTGACGTCGCCCAGCTTGTCCGGACGGATGTACGCGATGATCATGGTGATGTCGCTCATCTGTTCTCACCTCCGTTTGAGCTCGCTGCGTCAGCTCCGCCGTCGGTACGTAGGTCCTCGCTGTCGATGGTCGTGCCGCCGTCACTCCGGGCACCACCGTCCGCGCTCATCCGTCCGCGGCCGCCCTCCGAGCCGAACTCGGGGTAGGCGGAGACGCCGTGCTCGTTCTGGTCGAGCCCCTGGCTCTCCTCCTCCTCGGAGACGCGGAGCCCGGTGAGTGCGCCGATGATCTTCAGGGAGACCATCGTCGCCAGCACGGTCCAGGTGCCGATGACGAGCACGCCGACAATCTGCATGATGAGCTGGGTGCCACCGAGGAACGCCCAGCCGCCGCCGCTTGCCGCGCCAAAGACCGGGATCAGGATTGTCCCGACCCCGCCTGCCGCGCCGTGGACGGCGAAGACACCACAGACGTCGTCGATCTTCAGTGAATCGACCGTCCAGCGGTAGGCCGGGAGCACGAGCGCGCCGGCGATGACCCCGATGAGGAGACCGCCCCACCAGGTAACGTGGGGGACGGCGCCGGTGACACCGACGAGCCCGGCCAGTAGACCGTTTGCGGTCCACAGCGGGTCGGGCTTGCCCTGCCAGAGCGAGGAGACGGCCATCGCGGCGACGGCGCCACCGCCCATCCCGAGCGTCGTTACCAGCGCAACTCGGCCGAGACCGGAACCGGTGAAGATGACATCGCCGGCATCGGTGAAGGTGATGATGGTCGCGTTCGTGCCGACGTTGAACCCGAACCAGCCAAAGGCCAGCACGAGCGTCCCGAGCACCGCGAACATGATCGAGTGACCGGGGATCGCCTGCGTGTTCCCGTCCTCGTCGTACCGGCCGCTGCGTGGGCCGACCATCTTCGCGGCCACTAGCCCGGCCAGTCCGCCGGCCATGTGGACGACGGTGGCCCCGGCGAAGTCGAGGTATCCGGCGCCGATGGCGCTCCCGAGGAAGCCATCCGCCGAGAGCAGCCCGTTGCCGCCCCACGCCATCCCCGGCAGGACCGGGTAGATGATGCCGACCATCGCGACGACGAACAGGACGTAGGCGGGGAACTTCATCCGCTCGGCGACGGCCCCCGAGACGATGGTGGCGGCCGTCATCGCGAAGACGGCGCCAAAGAGGAAGCTGACCCACGGGTTGAGGCCAATTTTCTCGGTCCCGGGAACGGCGGCCGCCGTGTCCGAAAGGACGCTGAACGCCGCCCCGATGTCCATCGACACACCCGGTGTCGTCAGCATCCCGACGATGCCGACGACAGCCGTTCCGAGCAGGAAGTAGACGATGACACCCAGCCCCCAGTCGGTCATGTTCTTCATCAGCACGTTCCCCACGTTCTTCGCACGCACCTGCCCTGCCTCGAGCATGGCGAAGCCGGGCTGCATGAAGAAGATGAGGAAACTCACCACCAGCACCCACACGTTGTTGATGCCGTTAGCGAGGGCAGTCTCGGTGGCCGACTGCAGCGGTACTACGTCCAAGAGTTCACACCCCGGATACGAGGCGCGGCATTAGCTGTAGATTCACCACACTTTTTTCGCGTTTGGGTTACATTCGTTGTCTGCATCACGATTTGGCCCAGCACATCGTACCTAATAAGCCCTTGGTTTACAAAGCCGAACATACGAGTGTATAGGTGACTGTATGACCAAACTTCATAATGATATTATCGATATAAGGTCGTAATTTGTCCAGTTGTAGGACGGTCATCCACACAGTTCTGTGCGTTCGTGGACCGCGGTTGCCGTCGGGACGGGGGGAAAATAGACCGATATCCCGGTCCGCGATGGGTGGCGCCTACCACGCCGGCGGGTCACCCCGGCCGCCATCCGCCCCACGACCGGTCGCCTCGTGTGTCGACCCCCCGGTGAACCCTGAATAAGTCTTACCGATATGCCCCGATTATTTATCGGTGGGAGCCATTCTGCTACAGACACATGCCGGGACGATCATTCAGTTCCGGAACTGCGCAGGCGCCGGGTCACGGTGTGGCAGTGAGCCCCGACCGGGGACAGCGGAACGCACCCGTGACCGGTGTCACGAGGGGGTCACCCACCCGACGGCCGCCGACACGCGTGACAGTGGCTGAGTCCAGGCTCCCTGGAGGGACGTGGCTGTGAGCGGACCGGAGACGACCGCCGAGGAACGCTTTGGCCATCTGTTCGCCCTCATCGACGACCCTGTCGTCGAGGTCGAATTCGTCGACCACACGCCGGTCGTCCGTGCGGTGAACCCGGCGTTCGAGGCGGTGTTCGGCTACGACCGCGAGACCGTCGTCGGCGCGTCACTCAACGACTTCATCGTCCCGGAGGATGCTGTCGGGGAGTCCGAACAGTTCGACCGCCGGACGGCACAGGGAAAGCCAAACACCGAACTCGTCACCCGTCAGACGAGCACCGGCCCCCGGGAGTTCCTCTATCGGGGGGTTCCCTACGAGCGCGACGGCGGACAGTACGGCTTTGCTATCTACACCGACATCACCGAACAGCGCCGCTACGAGCAGCACATGCAGGTGATCCACCGGCTGTTGCGCCACGACCTCCGCAACGAACTGCAGGTCGTGCTTACCGCCGCCGAACAGGTCACCGAGCGCGCGGAGACGCCCGCGGTGGCGGACTTCGGCGACACCATCACGACTCACGCCAGGCAGTTGCTGACGTCGGGCGAGGAGACCCGCACCGTCGAGCGGGTGCTCACCGCCGACCACGACCCGGAGCCGACCGACGTCGCGGCGCTGGCACGGTCGGTGGCGACGACCGAGGCGGCGGTCCACGGGGTGCCGGTCGCCACTACGCTCCCGGACCACCTCTTCGTCGAGGGGGTTCCGTGGCTCCGTGCCGCCGTCGCGGCACTGGTCGAGAACGGCGTAGTCCACGGCAGTGACTCGCCACGCGTCGAGGTGTCCGCCCGACGGCGACAGGACCGTGTGGCGGTCGAAGTGGCCGATGACGGCCCCGGGATCCCCCAGTCGGTCCGCGGGCCGGTCTTCGAGGACTGCGATATCACACAGCTCCAGCACAACACGGGGATCGGCCTGTGGCTCGCCCGGTGGGTTGCCGAGGCCTGTGGCGGTCACCTCGGCTACCAGCGGTGTGACGGCTGGACGCGGGTCCGGGTGTGGCTCCGACCGACCGAGCCCGACGACGAGTCACTCGACGCCGGCTGAGCCGCGGCCGACGGGTAGGCGCCGGCTACAGCTTGCGGGCGACGTCCTCGGCGAAGTAGGTCACGATGAGGTCCGCACCGGCACGCTTGATCGACAGCAGCGACTCGTGGGCGACCGCTTCCAGGTCGAGCCACCCCTTCTCGGCGGCGGCCTGAAGCATCGCGTACTCCCCGGAGACGTTGTATGCGGCCACAGGATGGTCGAACCCCTCACGGACCTGCCGGACAACGTCCAGATACGGGAGGGCGGGCTTGACCATCAGCACGTCCGCACCCTGCTCGGCGTCCAGCGAAACCTCCCGGCCCGCCTCACGGCTGTTCGCCGGGTCCATCTGGTAGTGGCGACGGTCACCGAAGGCCGGCGCGCCGTCGGCGGCGTCCCGGAACGGCCCGTAAAACGCCGACTCGTACTTTGCGGCGTAGCTCATCACAGGAGCGGATTCGTGGCCGGCCCGGTCCAGTTCCGTCCGGACCGCCGCGACCATCCCGTCCATCATCCCCGACGGGGCGACCATGTCGGCGCCCGCGTCGACGTGTGAGCGGGCGGTGCGCGCGATCAACTCTAAGGTCTCGTCGTTGGCGACGGTCATGTGGGGCTCCTCACGAGCCCCCGCCTCCAACACGCCACAGTGACCGTGGCTCGTGTACTCGCAGAGACAGACGTCGGTGATGACGTAGGCGTCGGTCTCGGCGACGATACTACGAACGGCCCGCTGGACGACGCCGTCCTCGGCCCAGGCCCGGGAGCCACGGTCGTCCTTCGTGTCGGGGATACCGAAGACCAGCACCGCGCCGACGCCGGTCTCGCGGACCTCTCGGACGCGGTCGACCGCCTCGTCGACGGGCACACGCTCGTGGCCGGGCATCGACTCGATTGGCTGGCGCTGCTCGGCGGTGGCGTCGACGAAGACGGGCGCGATGAGGTCCTGAGGATGGAGTCGTGTCTCCCGCACGAGCGGGCTGATACCGTCCGAGCGCAGGCGGCGGGGACGGTCAGTGGAATCCATACCACTAATTGTGGCGAGCGGTTCAAATCCCTGACGTTCGAGCACCGGGCCGGCCGTTCGACCTATATAATATTTCGCGTAGTGTCGACTTGTACCTGTACAATAATTTTTAGATGGGAGTTCGTAATAATGTCCTGTCATATCATGGCACAGTGTCACAACTGCGGGGCACAGGTCGCACAGGGCGCCGCATCGTGTCCGGAGTGTGGTGCACAGTTCACGAACAACCAGGGCCAACACCAGCAGGGCCAGCCACAGCGGGGGGCACAGACCCCCCAACAGGGCCAGTCCCAGGGTCGGGTCCAGCAGGCACAGCCACAGCAGATGACCGACGGCGGCGACTCGAGTGCTATCGGGGCGCTGATTAGCGTCCTGTCGATCCTCTACTCGCTGTTGAATCTCGTGCTCACCGCAGGGTTCCTGCTGGGTGCCAGTATCGCCGGAGCCGCGTCACAGGCCGCACAGGACACCGGCGCTCAGGGGGCAGAGGAGGCCGCCCAGGCCGCCGGCCAGGCGGGTGCCCTGGCAACTATCTACGGCCTCGTCTTCCTCGTGCTGACGATTGGCTTTCTCGCGGCCGCCATCGGCGCGTTCAGCGACGCCGACTGGGGGTGGCCGCTGATGGCCGGTGTCTGGGCGCTGAACCTGGTGTTCAGCCTCATCCAACTGGTGGCCCCCGCCGGCGGCGCCGCCAGCATCGACATCCTCGCTATCGTGTTCCTGGTCATCAACATCGCCGTGCTGGCCTGGATCTACAGCAACAAAAAACAGGAGTTGCCGGTCGGCGGCAGCAGCAGGCGACAACAGCCGATGCGGTGAGGGCGCTGTCAGGCCCTGCTGTCCGTGCGATGTCGCCCCGGACCCGGTAACGCCCTCGCCGGGACTTGCTGTCCCCGAACGCCCTCTGACAGCCGCTCCCGCCACCCAGCCCCGACCCTCTGTGACTGGAGGCCGGAGGGAAGCCACCCTGGTGCCGGGAGGCACTTCAGTCGCGGCCGTGTACGAACAGTTTATGCACGACTCCGATGACCCACCAGCGAGGACGCCCGACGATTCGGACCCCGACGGCCCGGAGGAGAGGGCCGATGACGCCGAAACCGAGCATCTCCGGGACGTCTTCGTCGAGGCCACCGGGACGGAGACGGCAACCACAGACCAGGAGGCCGACCGCGGGTCGTTGCTGGATGACGGCACTGTCGACGGGGCGGTGACGGGGATTGTCGCGGAGATGCGGGACACGCTCGGGTTCGAGACCGGGCTCGACGACGGAACTCTCGCGACAGTCGTCAGGCGGTTCCACGCCGGCGACGACGACGCTGACATCGCGGCCACAGTGGGCGTGCCGGAGACGGCGGTGGTCCGCGCCCGGTTCGACCTGCACCTCCTGCGGGACGACGACACCGACCCGGCGTTGCTCGCGGCAGTCGAGGCCGGACGCGAGGTGGACGCCGACCCCGAGGCGGTTGCGCGCGCCGAGGGGGTTGCCCGTGCACACCGACGGGCCAGCCGTGTCAGCGAGCGGTTCCGGGCCGCCTTCGAGGAGCGGCTGACCGACGCCGACCTGGAGGGGCGGGTCATCGGTGACGCCCGCGCCGACGGTCTTCGGGAGGCCGCCGAGGATATCAACCCGGAGGTCGACCTCAGCTTTTAGTTCGAAGCCGGGACCAGCGAGCCTATGCTCGCCTTCCGCGACGTGGCGACGGCCGCCTACTGTCCCCGCAAACTGTACTACCGCCGCCAGCAGCCCGCCGACGCACACGAGACTCCGCCGGAGGTCAGCCGCCGCCGCGCCGTTGCCTTCCGGTATCCCGACCTGCTCGCCGACGACGCGGCGCTCCGGGAGGCGCCCGTCGACGTCACCCCGACGCAGTTCCGCTCGCGGCTCGGGAGCGCGAAAGCCCGACTCGACGCCTGGGCGGCGCTTGCCGACCCGGAGGGGCGGGACGTCCTCCTCTCGGGGAAGGACTGTCGGGGGATCGCCCACAAGCGGTTCGAGGGGCCGGAGGGTCCGTCACTGTCCCTGGTCTTCACCGGTGACCCCCCGGAGACCGGCGTCTGGCACCCACAGAGTGTGCACCTGGTCGCCGCGGCAAAGGCGCTGTCCTGGGAGCAGGAGACACCGGTCGAGCGGGTCTACGCGGAGTACCCCGCCCACGGGGTTGTCCGGGCTGTCGACGTGGGGCCGCGCCGGAGTGCCGAGTACCGCGAGGCGGTACAGGCCGCGAGGCGGGTCGACGGGCCGCCCCCCCGGGTCGACAACGACGCCAAGTGCAAGCCCTGTGAGTTCCGCGAGGAGTGTGGGGTCCGGACGCGGTCGTTGCGGTCGCTGTTGGGCGGTTAGTGGGCGTCGAGCCAGCCCTTGACGTCCGCGACGGCGGCCCCGCGGCGGTGGACCTGGCCGGCAGTGACGTCGACGACGGTCGAAGGCGTCCCGCCGGCAGTCTCGCCGGTGTCGAGGGCAACGGCCGTTGCGTTCCGGACCTCCGGGTCGAGGTCGGCGACCCGGCGGGCGCTCTCCCGGCCGCTGACATTTGCGCTGGTCGCCGTCAGCGGCCCCGTCCCGGCAAGCAGCGCGAGCGCGGGCTCGCAGTCCGGGACGCGCACGCCAACACGGTCGCGACCGGCCGTCAGCACGTCCGGCACCGCAGTTGCCCGCTCAACGACCACTGTCACGGGGCCGGGCAGGAACTCGTGCATGAACGCCCGCTCGGACGCGGTGGGGTGGGTGTAGTCGAGTGCGCTCTCGACCGTCGGGACGGCCATCGAGACCGGCTTGTCCCGGTCACGACGCTTCGCCTCGAACACGCGGGACACGGCGTCGGCGTCGAGCGCGTCGGCGCCGAGGCCATAGACGGTCTCGGTGGGGTAGACGACGAGCCCCCCGTCGTCGGTGGACGCGGCGGCGACCGCGGGGTCGGGTGTCTCCCTCACACCTCGTCGAGGGCGGCCTCAAGCTCGTCGTAGTCCGGGAACTCGGGCCACTCCTCGGCAACCCAGGCGTACCGGACGACCCGCTCCTCGTCGACGACGAAGACCGCGGGCCGGGGCTCGGCGACACCCGTCATCCCGTCGAGGTCGTGGACGACGTCGTACTGCTCGGCAACGCCGTTTTTCGGGTCCGAAAAGACCGCAACGTCGAACTCGCGGTCCTCGATGAGTGTCTTGTGCTCGTAGGGGCTGGAGACCGAGCAGCCGACGACCCGGATCTCCCCGTCGACCGCACGGTCACGGAGTTCGTTGTACATGTACGTCGCCGGAAAGGCCCCGTCCATCGGGTGGAAGACGAGCAGGACCGGCCCCTCGGCGGTCAGCTCCGAGAGCGCGCGGTCCTCCCAGAACTCGTCGGTGACGAGCGGCCGCCGGAAGTCGGGTGCCTGCTCGCCCTCGGTCGGGTGGTCGGCCGCCCCCAGGCCGACGACGTCGAAGGGCAGGTCCACTCAGGACCCCCCCGCGGTGGCTGTGTCCTCGTCGGCACCCGCGGCGCTTGGCCCGTAGGTCCGCTCGAGATACTCGACAATGTTGCCGGACTCGGACATCGTGACGCCGGTGTTCCCGTCGACGATGGCGGGAACGGCCCGGCTGCCGGTGACGCGCTTGACGGCGTCCCGCTTTGAGTGCAACGCCTCGACGAACCGTGACTGGTAGGCTACGTCGTATTCGTCGAGTTTCCGGACGACGCGTTCACAGAACGGACACGCCTGCAGGCGATACAGTGTGATCGCTGGCTGACTCATATACCATATTCGCCCGAGACGGGTGTAAGCCCTTCGGCGGCCGACTGTCACAGCTGTCGAGGCTGGCCGACCCTCCCCTCACCGTCGGTCCGCCGGGGTGAAACTATGGTAACGCTTACCCCCGCCGACACGCAAATACTGACGCCAATGACTGTGCCGCTTGCCTTCGAGGTGCTTGGGGTCTCTATCTCAAACACCCTCTTTGCCGTTCTCGGGGGCCTCGTCATCCTCGTGTTGCTCGTGCTCTCCGGGTTCTTCTCATCCTCGGAGATCGCGATGTTCTCGCTCGCCTCCCACCGGGTCGAGGCGCTGTCGAGCAACGGGACAAAGGCGGGGACGACGCTTGCGGCACTGCGAAACGACCCCCATCGCCTGCTGGTGACGATCCTCGTCGGCAACAACCTCGTCAACATCGCGATGTCAGCCATCGCCACGGGCCTGCTGAGTTTCTACCTGGGCAACGGTCTGTTGCCGGTGGTCATCTCGACGGTCGGGATCACCAGCCTCGTCCTCCTCTTCGGAGAGAGTGCGCCAAAGTCCTACGCGATCGAGAACACCGAGTCCTGGGCGCTGGCCATTGCCCGCCCGCTGAAATTCGCTCAGAGACTCCTGTTGCCGCTGATTGTCCTGTTCGACTATCTCACCCGTATCGTCAACAGCGTCACCGGCGGCCGCTCGGCCATCGAGACCTCCTACGTCACCCGCCAGGAGATACGAGACATCATCGAGACGGGGGAACGGGAGGGGGTGCTCGACGAGGAGGAACGGGAGATGCTCCAGCGGAC
Source organism: Salinirussus sp. (assembly GCA_028275005.1). Lineage (GTDB taxonomy): Archaea > Halobacteriota > Halobacteria > Halobacteriales > Haloarculaceae > Salinirussus. Next base: position 7,679 of record JAQCNN010000119.1, on the reverse strand, counting down.
CCTCCGGTTCAACAACACCATCGCAAAGGAGGTGATGACCCCCCGGCTGGACATGACGGCGGTCTCGACCGACGACAGCCCGGAGGAGGCCCTGGAGACGTTTGTCCGGAGTAACCACGCCCGACTCCCGGTCTACGAGGGCGGCCTTGACAACATCATCGGCGTCGTCCACATCCGGGACCTGGTGCGGGAACTCCAGTACGGCGAGGCGGAGGACGTCAGCCTGAACGACCTGACGACGCCCACGCTTCACGTCCCCGAGTCGAAAAACGTCGACGACCTGCTGACGGAGATGCGACACGAACGGCTCCACCTGGTGATCGTCGTCGACGAGTTCGGCACCACCGAGGGGCTGGTGACGATGGAGGACCTCACCGAGGAGATCGTCGGGGAGATCCTCGAAGGCGGCGAGGAGGAGCCAATCGAGACCGTCGACGACGACACCGTCATCGTCAAAGGGGAGGTCAACATCGACGAACTCAACGAGACACTGGGCGTCGACCTGCCGGAGGGCGAGGAGTTCGAGACCATCGCGGGGTTCATCTTCAACCGTGCCGGCCGGCTGGTCGAGGAGGGGGAGTCGACCGAGTACGACGGGCTCACGATCCGTGTCGAACAGGTCGAGAACACCCGGATCATGCGAGCCCGGATCGACGGGCTGGCCGCCGCGGACGACGAGGATGCCGAGCCCGAACCGGACGCCGAGGCGACGACCGACGACTGACCGCCCTCACAACAGGGCTGTGGCGCCGAGGAGGACCCCGTAACTGATCGCGAAGGCGCCGACGAGTGAGCCGACCCAGGCGAGCACGGTGTAGCCCATCTTTGCGCCCGAGACCTCGCCGCCGGCCCCGCTGGCGGCGTAGCCGCTGCCGATGATCGCTGAGACGATAATCTCGTTGAACGAGACGGGGATCCCAAAGAACACCGCGGTCTGGGCAATGGCAAACGAGGGGATCAGGGCGGCGATCGACCGCCGCGGCCCCAGCGAGGAGTAGTCCTGCGAGAGTGCCTTGATCATCCGTGGGGCGCCGGTCCAGGAGCCGATCAAGAGGCCGACCCCGCCGACAAACAGCAGGGCGACAAGTGGCAACTCCAGCGACCCGGTCAGGGGGACCAGTGGGCCGAGCGCGAGGCCGACCTGGCTCCCGCCCGCCGAGAAGGCGACCAGCCCACCCAGTGCCAGCAGGAAGTGCCGCTGTGTGGCCGCTGGCCCCCACGTGTGGGCGTCGTAGGCGAGCAGTCCCGCGACCAGGAGGGCGGCCAGCAGTGAGGTGCCGACCACGGCGGCGAGTCCGCCGTCGACGGCCCCCGCAACAGCCGTCGCGACCGAGGTTTGCTCGCCGGCCGGCCCAAGCAGGACGAACCCGATATTCGCCAGGAGCAACCCCACCAACGCACCGAGGACGGGGACGGCAACCCGTTCAGGGACGGACTCCGCCCGCAACAGTCGGGCGGTCCCGTAGGAGAGCCCGCCACCGACAAAGGGAACCAGCACCCACAGCGCGCCGATCTGTTGGTACTTCGCCCACGCCGGCGCGCCGCCGCTCGCCAGGCCGACGCCGACGACCGCCCCGGTGACGGTGAAAGCGGTCGCGATGGGGTAGCCCGCGAAGATACCCACCGCCACGAGCGTCGCGGCGACTACCAGGCCGATGACCGCGGCGGTCGCGCCGAGTGGCCCGCCGAGCACCAGGTCCTGGCCGACGGCCTCGGTGACGTTCGCGCCCTGGAGCACCGCCCCCAGCAGGCCAAGGATACCGACAATAAAGCCCGCCCGCAGAATCGAGATGGCGTTTGCCCCGACCGCGGGGGCAAACGGCGTCGAGCCCGACGAGCCGGCGCCGATGGCCCACGCCATGAACAGACTCGCCACGCCGGCCACGAGCAGTACGGTGAGCGTCGGCGTTGCCATTGGCACGGGTAGTGGCCCCCCTGGGTATGAGCCTACCGGCTCGCGGCTCCGGGTTCAGGCTAACTCAGTGTCCCGCGTGTGGCGGTAGCCCTCCGAGATGGAACCCTCGCACCCTTCGGGCCGGCCTGCTGTGGGGAGTCCCCGCCCACCACTAGTTCGTGTCGGCGTCGGCGGGCGTGCCGTTGTCCGGGTCGGGGGCCTCGGCACCCTCCGCAACCTCGACGGTCTCGGTGGTCTTCTCGGTGTCGACGTGCCAGCGGTCGACCTCGGACTCGTAGTCCGCCAGCCGGTTTGAGACCCGTAGCTTCAGGTCGTCGTCGTTGACGTTGACCTCGAAGACGTACTCCTCGGTGCCCCGGACCTGCTGGAGGTTCGCGCTGATGAGTTCGTTGTCGAAGTAGTAGGGGGCGATCTGGGTCATCACGTTGCGGTAGACGGCGTTTTCGACCGTGCGGATCGCCTTCCGCCCGGCGGACTCGGCAGCCCGGGCCACGTAGTCGATACTCTCGCCCCACTTGCCAACGGCCTCGTCGGGGTCGTTGAGGTTCTCGTAGGACTCCGCGAGCTTCTCGCCGGCGGTCTGGAGGTCGTCGTCGGGGTCCTTCCCCTCCTTCTCACCCTTCCCCTCGGCGACGCTGGCCTGCTCCGCCGTCTTCTGATTGACGTCCTCGTCGATGCGCTCGTGACTCTTTGGCCGCCACTCGTCGAACTCCTCGAGGGCCTCCCCGAGGTCGACCTCGGTCCGCTCGGCGGCCTCCTGTAACGCACGCGTGAGACGCTCGCCGTGCTCGACGATCGTCATCCAGTCACCGCGGGTTTTGAATCCCGAGACACTCTCTTCCATGGTCGCCAGGGCTCTCTTGCCCCTCCTATTTGTACCGACCCGAATAAGGGTTGTTACACGGCCGGGTGCTCCGTCGTCACTCGCTGCTCGCCTGACTCGAGGCCTCCCGCCGGTCGGCCCCGCGGGGCTCGATCCCGATCTCGACTTCGACGCCTTCCACGTCCCAGGTCCGTCGGTGGCCGTCCTCGACGGCCCCACGGTCACTGGCCCGGACCTCCTCCTCGAGGTAGTCGGTGTGGCGCTCGACCAGCTCTGCGACCCGGTCGTCGTCGATAGCCAGGTCGAGCCGGATCTCCGCCTCGATCGCGAGGTCAAGGTCCTTGCGCATCTCCTGGACCCGGCGGACCACCTCGCGAGCGTACCCCTCACTCTCGATGTCCTCGGTCAGTGCGGTGTCGACGTAGACGACGCCGCCGCCCTCCTCGGCGGCAAACTCGACCCCCGCAACCTCCGGGGGTGTCTCCCGGCGGAACTCGACCATCTCCTCGGTCAACTCGACCCCGCCGTCCAGCGCCTCGCTGACGGTCGTCCGCAGGGCGTCGAGGGTCGGCTCTCCGACACGGGCCGCGTTCAGGGCCTCCATCACCCGGCCGGCGTCGTCGCCAAAGGCCGGCCCGAGTTCGCTCATGTCCGCCACCGCGGAGTAGCGCAGTTCACCCCACTCCTCCGCCGGGCCGAGCACCTCCACCCGGCGGGCGTTGAGCCGGTCGGCGACCAGGTCGGCCCGCGCCTCGACGGCCGCCGCCACGGCCTCGCTGTCGACGTCGACGACCACGCGAGCAACAGGCCAGCGGAGCTTGCGCTCGGCCTGCTGGCGGGCGTTCGACCCCGCCTCCTCGACAGCCCGGACGACCTCGACCTCGCCCTCGAGTTCGGGGTCGCGCAGGCGTTCGTCGGGCTCGGGCCAGTCACACATGTGGACGGTCGGGTGGCCGGTCTCGCCGGTCAGTGTGGTGTAGACCGCCTCGGCGACAAAGGGTACGAAGGGGGCAAACAGGGCAGTGACCTCCTCGAGCACCCGGTAGAGAGTGGCGTAGGCCGCCTGCTTGCCCGCGGAGTCGTCGGCCTCCCACATCCGCTCGCGGACGACCTGGATGTAAAACCGGGAGACGTCCTCGACGACGAAGTCGAGCAGCGCCTCGACGGCCCTGTGATTCTCGAAGGCCTCCATGTGGTCGGTCATCGTCGCCTCGACGGACTGGAGCCGGGAGAGCACCCACTCGTCGACGAGTTCGAGGTCCGCCCGGACATCCGCGACGGTCGTCTCCTCGGGGTCGAAGCCGTCTGCCCGCATATACGGCATCGGGAACCGGGCGACGTTCCAGAGGATATTCAGCCGCCGTTGCATCTCCTCGGTCTCCTCCCAGGAGAAGTTCATATCCTCGCCCTGTGCGGTCACCGACAGCAGGAACAGCCGCATCGGGTCCCGGCCGTACTCCTCGATGACCTCGCCGGGGTCGACGAGGATCCCCTTTGACTTTGACATCCCGCGGCCGTCGGGCATGTTGGCGTAGCCGTGCATCAGCACCTCCTCGTAGGGGCTCTGGTCGACGGCGGCCGTCCCCATCCCCAGTTGCGACCAGAACCACCCGCGGGTCTGGTCGTGGGCCTCGAGGATCAGGTCCGCGGGCCACAGTTGCTCGTAGTCCGCCGTCTCACTCGGGTATGCAACGGTCCCCCAGCTGGCGACCGAGGAGTCCAGCCAGACGTCGAAGACATCGCCGACACGGGTGTAGGTCGTCCCGTCCTCGGTGATCGTCAGCTCGTCGACGGTCCCCTTGTGCAGGTCTACCTCCTCGGGGTCGACCGCCTGGTCGGCGCGCTCGGCCAGCTCCGCCCGGTCGCTGATGACGATGACCTCGTCCATGTCGCCGTCCCAGCCGGCGGCGTCACCGTCCCCGGTCGCCGAGGAGTCCGGGCTCGGCGTCCAGATCGGGATGGGGATCCCCCAGTACCGCTGCCGGGAGACGTTCCAGTCGGGGGCGTCCTCGACAAAGTCACGGAAGCGGTTGTCCCGGGCCCACTCCGGGTGCCACTGGGCGTCCTCGATGTTCGCCAGCAGCTCGTCCTTGATGTCGGTGATCGTGATGAACCACTGGTCGGTGACGACCCGGACGATGTCCGTGTTACAGCGCCAGCACTGCCCCTCGCGGACGGTCGTCTCCTCGTCGGCCAGCAACAGCCCCTTTCTGTCCAGGTCGGCGATGACGTCGTCGTTTGCCTCGCGGACGAACGACCCGGCGTACGCACCGGCCTGGTCGGTGTAGACGCCGTCGCTGTCGACGGGACAGAACGCCTCCAGACCCAGCTCCTGTCCGCGCTCGAAGTCCTCCTCACCGTGGCCGGGCGCGCTGTGGACGAGCCCTGTCCGGTCGGCCTCGACGTACTCGGCGGTGTAGACCTGACCGGCGCCCTCCCCCTGTGGGTGGTCGGCCACCTCCTCGGCCAGCGGGTGGTCGTAGTCCCAGCCGACCATCTCCGCGCCGGTCACCCGCTCGACGACCTCGTAGTCATCGTAGCGCCCCGCCTCCAGGACCTCCTCGAGGCAGGCCTCGGCGACGTAGAGACGGTCGGTCCCCGTCTCCGCCGACGCACTCCGCTCGGCGTCGACGCCGACGTAGGTGAGGTCCCCGTCGACGGCGACGAAGGTGTTGGCGACGAAGGTCCAGGGTGTGGTGGTCCAGACGACGAGACTCCCCTCCCGGTCGGCAAGCGGGAACCGGACGTAGACCGAGGGCTTGGTGACGTCGTGGTACTCCACCTCGTTGTTGGCGATCGCGGTCTCACACCGGGGACACTGGTTGATCGAGCGCTTGCCCTGCTTGACGAGGCCGCGCTCGTGGGCCTGGGAAAAGCCCCACCAGGCTGCCTCCATGTACTCCGGGCTGACCGTCCGGTAGGGGTCGTCCCAGTCCATCCAGACGCCAAAGTCCTGAAAGTCCTCCTGAAGCCCTACCAGTTGCTCCTGGGCAAAGGCCTTGCACTCCTCGATGAACGCCTGTTCGCCGAACTCCTCGATGTCCTTCTTGTTCTCGAAGCCCAGCCGTTCCTCGACCTTCGTCTCGATCGGCAGGCCGTGCATGTCGTAGCCCGGCCGGTCGGTGACGTCGTAGCCTTGCATCCGGTGATACCGGATGTAGAGGTCCTTGAGCACCTTGTTCCAGGTCGTGCCCATGTGGGCCGCGCCGGAGGTGTAGGGGGGCCCGTCGACGAAGAAAAAGTCCTCGCCGTCGCTGCGGTGCTCGACGGTCCGCTCGTAGGCGTCGGCGGCCTCCCAGTGGTCGAACACTCGGGGCTCGACGGCGCCGGGGTCGTACTGGTCGTCCACCGGGGCAAAGCGCTCCCGGCCCTCCCCGGTGGCGTCGTCGTGGCTCATGTGACATAGATTCGTCGCCGTCGTTATAGGCGCCTCGGTCCTGTGTGAACGTCTCAGCCGCCTGTGTGTGTCGTCGTCCGGGTACGGTCACGGTCGAGCCTGCCGGCGCCCGCGCCGGCCACGCTCGCTGACACGGTCGGCGGGGGCCCCGAGCGCGTAGGCGTCGGTGATAACTCGGGCCGAAAACAGATATACCGGGGGTGGTCTAGGGTGGGACGATGCTGCTGGTGCTGTGTGTCGACCTCGACAACGACCTCGGCCGGAAGACCGGGGCCGAGACGCCCGTCGTCGGCCGCGAGGCGGTCCGGGACGCGGCGGTCGACCTGGCCACGGCCGACCCCGAGGACAGTGACGTCAACGTCATGTTCGAGGGGGTCCACCTCGCCGAGGAGGTCGACGACGAGGCCATCGAGGTGGCCGCCGTCACCGGGGTCGACGGCAGCGAGGTTGCCGCCACCCGGACGGTCGGCGAGGAGGTCGACCGCGTGCTCGCGGGGCTGGAGACCGGCGAGGACATCCGCGCGCTCGTGGTGACCGACGGCGCCCAGGACGAGTCGGTCATCCCCGTCATCCGCTCGCGGGTCGCCATCGACGGCGTCCGCCGGGTCGTCGTCCGCCAGGCCCAGGACCTGGAGTCGATGTACTACACGATAAAGCAGGTGCTCGACGACCCCGAGACCCGCGGGACACTCCTCGTCCCGCTCGGGATCCTGTTGCTCATCTACCCGCTGACGGTGCTGGCGAACGCGCTTGGCTTTCCCGGCACGGTCTTTGGGGTCACCTCCGGCCTGCTCGGCCTGTACGTGCTGGGTCGTGCCTTCGGCGTCGAGGAGACACTCGACACCGCAGTCGCCCGCGCCCGGCGGGCGCTGTTTACCGGCCGGGTGACGATCATCACGTACGTCGTCGCCGCCGCCCTCCTCGTCATCGGGGGGGTCAGTGGCGTTCAGTCCCTCGGACGGGTCCAGCTCGCCCACAGCACCCCTCTCGGCATCCCCGAGGTGGGGGCGGCGCTGGTCTACGGCGCCGTCCAGTGGTTCGCGGCCGCCGGCATCACGAGCAGTCTCGGCCAGGTCACCGACGAGTATCTCGCCGGCCGGTTCCGGTGGCGGTATCTCAACGCCCCCTTCTACGTGCTCGCCATCGCCGCTGTCTTACACGGGCTGAGCGCGTACTTCCTCGGGGAGGTGACCCTCCAGTATCTCGCCGTTGCCCTGACCGGGGGGACACTGCTCGGACTGGTCAGCACGCTCTCCTTTGCGGTGGCTGAGTCGCGCTCGGAGCGCCGGACCGAGACGGCCTGACTCTCTGCCCACGCAGTTGTTCGACGGTTTCGAGGCGAGAGGGGACGAACGGCACGAACGCCCCCGCCCGCTCGGCTGTTCCGACTCCCACGGCTCCCGACGCTCACCGTTCGAGCAGGCCCCGCTCTCTGCTCCGGCTCGTGCTCGCTGCGCGCCTCGCTCTCCCGGTAGCGGCCGCGACCACAGCCAGCCCCGACTCACACGACCACAACGGCTTTCCCAGTCGCTCCGTTGCCTCCG